>DASYCF010000550.1:0-4158 GCA_036500365.1 Byssovorax sp. | reverse complement strand
GGAGCCGAATTTCTAATTTTGATGGGGGCTCCACCCCCAAACGCCGGGACGCCGCGAGCGGGTCCCTCAAAAGGAAACCTTCGGCACGTGGAATGAGCGGGCTGGACCACCGGTTGTCAGCCGGTCCAGCCAGCGCCATCGCGAAGACGACCGAACCGCGCACTCAACCGGAACACTTGGCTCCTCCTCATCGACGCGACGTCCCAGCGCAACGCGCTACCAGGGACACCAGCCCTCGAGACGGAGCGCCCGGCAGCGCGACTCGGCAAGATTTCGAAACCAGCGGGGCGGTAGGCAAAGGAGACGCTATGCAGGCTCGTTCGGATGTCGTCCAGTTCAAGGTCGGTGACAAGGCCGTGTACCCCGCGCAGGGCGTGGGTGAGGTCGTCCGCGTCGTCGAGCTCGACATCGCAGGGAAGCGTCAACAGTTCTACGAGATCCGGATCCTGGACAAGAACCAGAACCAGACGGTGAAGGTTCCGGTCGACAACGCCAGCGTCGTGGGGCTTCGTCACCTGATCGGCGAGCAGGAGATCCGCGAGATCTTCGACATCCTGCGTGAGCGCACGATCGCGTTCGACAACCAGACGTGGAACCGCCGGTATCGCGGCTTCATGGACAAGATCAAGACCGGCTCGATCTACGACGTGGCCGAGGTGCTCCGTGACCTCTACCGCTTGAAGACCGACAAGCAGCTCTCGTTCGGCGAGCGCCGCATGCTCGACACGGCGCGCACGCTCATCGTGAAGGAGATCGCCATCGCGCGCGGTCAGACCGAGGAGCAGGTCAAGACGGAGATCGAGGAGATCTTCCTCGCGAACTGACCTCGCCAGGTTCGGTCGTTTGACCTTGTAGGTCGGCTCGAGAGGGCGGCGCTTCGGCGCTGCCCTCTCTCGCTTTTGTCGGCGAGCGACTAGGCTCGCGCGCGTGAGCGAAGGAGCGACGCGCGGGATGGCGAGCGACGCGCGACCGCGCCTCCGCGCGAAGCCGCTCGACGCGCCTTTTCACGTCGTGCTCGTCGAGCCGGAGATCCCTCAGAACACCGGCAACATCGCGCGACTCACGGCGGCGACGCGGAGCAAGCTGCACCTCGTCGGGCGGCTCGGCTTTCGAATCGACGAGCGCGCGGTGCGCCGCGCCGGGCTCGACTACTGGCACCTCGTCGAGCTCGAGCAGCACCTCGACCTCGCGCACTTCGCGCACGCTCACCCGACCGCGCGGCTCTGCTTCTTCACCGCGACGGCGTCGGCGAGCTACCTCGACGCGGCGTTCGCGCCGGGCGACGCGCTCGTGTTCGGGCGCGAGAGCGTGGGCCTCGATCCCGAGCTCGTCGCCCGGCACGAGGGGCGCGCGTTCGGCATCCCGACGCTCGGCGCCGTGCGCTCGCTCAACCTCGCCAACGCGGCGTCGATCGTGCTGTACGAGGCGCTGCGACAGGCGGGCGCGCTCGGCGCGACGTGGCTCGGATGACGCGCGCGAAGACGCTCGCCGCCGCGGCGCTGCTCACGCTCGCCGCGTGCGCGCGCAAGCCGCCCGACGCGACGCCCGAGGGCGCCGTGCGCGAGTTCGTCGAGCGCATGCGCGCCGTGCGCGGCGACGCGCAGGACGCCAAGGCCGGCTACGAGCTCCTCTCGAAGCGCGCGCAGGCGAACCTCACCGAGCGGGCTCAGCGCTACAGCTTCGCGAGCGGCAAGCCCATCGCCGCCGAGATGATGATCACGCCGAGCAAGTTCGCGCTCCGCTTCGAGCCGCAGCGGTACGTCGCGGTGCAGGTCGCGGGCTCGTTCGCGCTCGTCGAGGTGACGGGCCTCGCCGCCGATCAGCGCGCGCGCGTGCCGTGCGTCTTCGAAGGCACGGGCTGGCGCGTCGACATGGCGCTGCCGCCGCTGCCGCCCGTGCAGAAGCGGCCGAACCTCCGCTGATTTCTCGGACGGACGTCGGGAGCGCGTCGGTACGGTGGAGATCTTGAGTGGGGATTGTCTACCCTGGAAGAAGCTGGGCTCTTCGGCGACCTCGTCTCGAGCGCGGGCGGGGTCAGGCATCATCTGCTCGCCCGCTCTTTTTCGCGCGCGGCGCGGGTCACGTCACGGCGGCCTTCGCGCCCGCGATGTCGGCGCCGGGCTCGAGGCAGATCAAGCGAACGCGCCCCGTCGCGAGGGTCGCGCCGGCGCCGTCGTCGACGATCGCCTCCCACACCTGCGTCCGCCGGCCGCGCGTGATCGGGCGCGCGGTGACCCGCAGCTTGCCGCCGCGCGCGGCCTTGATGAACGACGTCGAGTTCTCGAGGCCGACGACCGTCTGGCCGTTGCGCGTCGCCGCGACGGCGGCGCCCGTCGAGCACGCGGCCTCGATGATCCCCGTGTGGACGCCCCCGTGGACGATGCCATACGGCTGCAGGTGGTGCGGCGCGATCGTGAGCTCGCCGATTACGAGCTCCGCGCTCGCGTGGGTGAACGCGAGGCCCATCGCGGTGTTCCAGCCGCCGAGGTGTTGGTTGAGCTCCGCGGCGTAGTCGGGCGAGGGGGTGTCGGTCACCCGCGAGGCATAGAGCGAGCGCGACGCCGCGGAAACCTGTCCGAAGCTTGGAACTCGCAACCACGATCCGAGGCGAAGGCGACCGGCGTCGAGACGGGTCCGATCGCTAGGAGGCGCGCGGAAGCGCACTCCAGTGCGCTGAGCACGCCGACAACGCGAGCGGGCCCGTATCGGCGCCGAGCGCCCGCCTCAGCCCGAGCTGGCGCGGGCGCGCACGTGCTCGGCGAGCTTCGCGCGCTGCGCCGCCGAGAGCTCGGGCAGCGTCGCCTCGACGAGCGTGAGCATCGCCTCGCCCATCGGGCGCATGAACGCGCTCGCGTCCTTGCCGACGTCGAGCGTCGCCGCGTCGAACGACTCGGACGCGAACGCCTGCGCGATCGCCTCGGCGCGCGCCTTGAACTCGCCGTGCTCGCGCTCGTGATCGGCGAAGTGCGCGCCCAGCTGGGCGACGACGCGGGCCTTGATCGCGCGGCGCTGCGTGTCGCTGAGCTCGAGTTCGTCGGCCACCTGCTCGAGGCGCTCCTTGCCGTCGTCGCGGAAGGCGTGCCCCTCGAGCTTGGTGCGGGCGGCGGCCACGAGGCGCGCGCGCTGGCCGCCCGTGAGCGCGGCGTGGAGGTCGCCGAGCGCCTTCTGTTCGGCGGGCTCGTTCGCGGCACGCGCCGCCTCGATCGCCGTCATGTAGGGCTCGAGGGCGGCGCGATCGAGCGCGCCGGCCGTGATCTGCGCCGCGAGCCGGTCGGCGAGCGCGACGCGCGCGGTCTTCTCGGACGCTGACGCGGCGGAGAGCTCGGCGCGCACGGCCTCGACGCGCGCGCGCTGGTCGACCGTGAGCGACGCGTCCTCGAGCGCGAGCGCCGCGCCGGCGTCGGCGAGGCTGCGCGGGTGCGCCGTCCGTGCCTTCACGGCTTCGGACGTGGCCGCGACCGGCGCGCCGTCGGACACGGCCTGCGTCGACTGCGAGCACGCGGCGAGCGCGGCGAGCAGCGCGGCGACGCCGAGCGCGCGCAGCATGGGAGAGACGGACGGAGCGGAGCGGAGCGTGAGCTGGTTCATGGCCGTGGGACGCCGCCACGCGCCCCTGCCCTATGCGCCTTCATACTTCTCGACACGCGTAGGGCGACGCCGCGCGCGGACGTCCAACCAAGAGAGAGGACCTACCGGCTCCGGGGTCACGGAGGGCATGATGGAGCGGCCGACGTGGAGGGTGAGCTCGAGCGATGGGCGGAGGCCGTGGCGACGGGCGACCGCGGCGCGTTCGACGCGCTCGTCCGCGGCACGGAGCGCGGGCTGTTCCGCGTCGCCGCGCGGCTCGTCGGCGACTACGATGAGGCGGCGGACGTGCTGCAAGAGGCCTATCTCCGCGCCTACGCCGCGCTCACCTCGGGCGAGTTCGACGGGCGCGCGCGCGTGTCGACGTGGCTCTACCGCATCGTCACCAACGGCGCGCTCGACGCCGTTCGCGCGCGGAGGCGGCGCCGGCTCGAGCCGCTCGAAGCCGCGCCGGAACCCCTGCGTGACGGCGCGGGCGATCTCGCGGCGCGCGCCGCCCTGCGCGAGCTCGGCGCGCTCCTCGCCGATCTGCCCGATGAGCAGCGAGCGTGCGTCGTGCTGAAGGAGCTCGAG
>DASYCF010000549.1:0-1821 GCA_036500365.1 Byssovorax sp. | reverse complement strand
GGCGACCTGCCGCCCGTCATCGACGTCGAGACCACGGACGGCGTGACAAGCGGAGCGAGGACCACGGCGATACACGCTTGGCTCGATCATGTGGAGCAGGCGCTCGGGGTGGTGCCCATCATCTACACCGGCGGCCCGTTTTGGGAGGACAACGTCAACGGCGACTTCTCGCGCTATCCGCTGTGGCTGTCGCGCTACACGAGCGCGTCGTGCCCGGACAAGGTGCCGGACTCGTGGCCGGCGTGGACGTTTTGGCAGTACGACGACGCCACGGCGGTCGCGGGCATCACGGCCGAGGGCTCCGACGTCAACCGCTTTGACGGCACGCTCACGGACTTGCTCGCGTTCGTGGGCGCGAGCGCGCCGCCCGCGTGCCCGGCGCTCGCGAACAGCGGCGGCGAGATCGACGAGGACGGACCGTGCTTCACCGCGGGCGGACCCGCACAGTTCCTGCGCCACGTCGACGACGCAGGAGACAACGGCAGCCTCGTGTGGACGCACACCACCGACGCGGTCAGCGAAGCCAACTTCGGCACCTGGACCGCGATCACGAGCGCGGCCGGGCACTATCGCGTCGAGGGCTTCACCGCGGCCGCGTACGCGCAGTCGCGCGCGGCGCACTATCACGTGATGCACTCCGGCAGCGACGACGAGCACATCGTCGATCAGACCGCGGTCGACGGCTGGACCGTGATCGCGCCCGACGTTTTGTTCGCGCTCGGCGGCGACCAGCGCGTGCACCTCGGCGACAACACCGGCGAGGCGTCGGGCACCAACACGCAGCTCGTGTTCGACGCCATCCGCCTCGTGCGCCTCGACGCGGGCGAAGGCGAGGGCGAGGGCGAAGGCGACGGCGAAGGCGAAGGCGAAGGCGAGGGCGAGGGCGAGGGCGAGGGCGCGGGCGAAGGCGAGGGCGAGGGCGAAGGCGAGGGCGAGGGCGAGGGCGCCAGCGTCGACGCGCGCCCCGATCCCCGCGTCGGCGGCTGCGGCAACTGCGCCAGCGCCGACGGGTCGGCCTTCGGCGCGCTCGCGGCGCTGCTCGCGCTCGCACGGGCGCGTTCTCGCGCGTCCCTGTTGCGGTAGGATGCGCGCGTTGGACTCCATCGACCTCCTCCTGTCGCGCGGCCTCATCGCACCCGCCATCGCCGACGCGGCGCGCCGCGCTCCCAAGGGCGCGTCGTCGCGGGTGTCGGCGCTGCTCGCGGCCGGCGCGGATCCGGCTGTCATCCTCGAGCTGGCCGCGCTCACCAAGATCCCCATCGCCACGCCCGAGATCGTGGAGCAGGCGGAGGCGGTGGCGTTGCCCGAGGCGCGCTTGGTCACGCTGCGCAACGCGTTCGCCGCACCGCTGCGCCGCGACCCCAACGGCACGCTGTATCTGCTCGTCGCCGAGCCCGAAGCCAAAGACGTCATCGATCAGTACTTCGTCGGCACGCGGCTGTTCCTCACCCGCGACAGCGACGTGCGCGCCATCTTCTCCCGCTTCTACGGCGGCCCGCCCGAAGACTCGTCGGGAGAGGGCGCCATCGAGATCGATCTCGAGGCCTCGCGTCGCATGGCGGCCGCGCGCGGGCCCTCCATCGTCGTCGAGATGGAAGGCGCCGAGGAGCTCAAGCAACCGCTGCCCCTCGGCGGCTTCGACGTCGACATGGAGGCCTCGCGCAAGAACGCGCCCGCGCCGGCACCCGCACCCGGCGTGCCGCCCGCAGCGCCGCCGCGAACGCCCGCGCCGCGCCCGGGCACGCCCGCCGCCGCGCATCGACGCCAGGTCGAGGACGAAGAGACCATGCGCGTGTCGCGCGCGCCGCGCAGCGCGGCCGA
>DASYCF010000548.1:0-7989 GCA_036500365.1 Byssovorax sp. | reverse complement strand
CGACGCGTGCGTCACCGGCTCGCACTGCACGGCGGGTCGATGCACGTGCGGCGGCGGCACGACGGTGTGCTCCGGTCAGTGCGTGAGCACGCAGAACGACCCGGCGAACTGCGGCGCGTGCGGCCACGCGTGCATGCAGGGCCAGGTCTGCACCGTCGGCCAGTGCGCGGCGAACTGCTTGCCCGGCCAGACGGCGTGCAACGGCTCGTGCGTCAGCACGAACGGCGACGACAAGAACTGCGGCGCGTGCGGCGTCGTCTGCTCGGGCGGCTCGCAGTGCGCGGGCGGCATGTGCCAGTGCCAGCCGGGCACGCAGAGCTGCAACGGCGTCTGTGTGAACACGCGCTCCGACGCGCAGAACTGCGGCCAGTGCGGCGCCGCGTGCGCGGCCGGCCAGGCGTGCAGCGGCGGCGCGTGCGTCGATCAGTGCCCCGGCAACGAGCAGATCTGCGGCAGCTCGTGCGTCGACACGTCGAGCGACAACCAGGACTGCGGCGCGTGCGGCGCCGTGTGCTCCGGCGGGACGCAGTGCCGCAACGGCGCGTGCAGCTGCGCACCGAACCAGACGCTCTGCAACGGCGCGTGCGTCGACACGCAGACCGACGTCGCCGACTGTGGCCAGTGCAACATGGCGTGCATGGGCGGCATGACGTGCACCGGTGGCCACTGCGGCTGCCCCGTCGGCACCGCGAACTGCAACGGCACCTGCGTCGACGAGCAGACCGACACCGCGCACTGCGGCTCGTGCACGAACGCGTGCAACGGCACCGACGTGTGCACGGGCGGCGTCTGCACGGCGGGCTGCCCCTCGGGCCAGACGCAGTGCAACGGCCTGTGCGTCGACGAGCAGACGAACCCGCGCGACTGCGGCGCGTGCGGCAAGGTCTGCCCGGCCAACTCGACCTGCCAACAGGGCTCGTGCACCTGCGACCAGGGCGACACCAACTGCAGCGGTCAATGCGTGAACGAGCAGACGAGCCTCACCAACTGCGGCGCTTGCGGGACCGTCTGCCCCGGCGGCTCGACGTGCCAACAGGGCGCATGCGCGTGCGGCGGCGGGCTCTCGCTCTGCAGCGATCGCTGCGTGAACGAGCAGTTCGACCCACAGAACTGCGGCTCGTGCGGCAACGCTTGCATGCCGAACCACCTCTGCAACGCGGGCCACTGCCTGTGAGCGCGTAGCTCGGCGCGACAGCCTGCAGGTGAGGGCCCGGAGGACGACTCCGGGCCCTTCGCCTTTCGAAGGAGCGACGTACCGCCTTCGTACTAGGATCGGGACCATGGGCATCGACGAGCGGCGCGCGCGGGAGAAAGACAGGCGCCGCCGCGAGATCCTCGACGCCGCGTGGGCCGTCGCGCGCGAGGTCGGCTGGTCCGCGTTCAGCGTCGAGCGCGTCGGCGCGAAGGCGGAGCTCGGTCGCGCGACGGTCTACGGGTACTTCGAGTCGCTCGACGCGCTGGTCGAGGCGATGGCGGACGAGGCGCTCACGCGTCTCTCGGATCGGGTGTCGTCGACGCAGGGGCTCGAGGGCGCGCTCGACGCGCCGGTGCGCTTCTCGCAGGCGGATCCCGCCGCGTTCGCGCTGCTCTTCCAGGCGACGCTCGATCCGCGGCCGGCGTTCTCGAGCGAGGCGCTCGCGCGCGTGCGGGCCGAGGCGCAGCAGCTCATCCGCACGCTGCTCCGGCTCGCGGCGCGGCCCGGCGTCGTCCTGCCGGAGGACGCAGCGAGCGCCGAGGCGTTCTTGACGGGCGTCGCGATGGCGGGCGTCACCGTCCCCGAGCTCCGGTCGAACACGCCGCTCCGCCGCAAGTGGCAGGACTTCTGCTTGTCGCTCCACGCGCCGCCCGCCGCGGACAAACGCGTCGACGCGAAGGCGGGGCCCGTCCGCTTCAAACCGCCGAAGCTGTGAAGGACGACGGGGTCGCGAGGCGACCTCGTAGAGCTCGGTCGATGCGCGCGCGACAACGGCGACCAAACGCGGCAGGATGGGCGGGTCATGTCCATCGCCCAGCGCATCGAAGACAAGCTCCGCGCGGCCCTCGCTCCGGTGTCGCTCGCCGTCGAGAACGAGAGCCACATGCACAGCGTGCCGAAGGGCTCCGAGACGCACTTCAAGGTCGTCGTCGTCAGCGCCGCGTTCGAAGGGCTCGGCCGCGTCGACCGGCATCGCCGCGTGAACGACGCGCTCGCGACCGAGTTCAAGTCGGGCCTGCACGCGCTCACGCTGCGCGCGCTGACCGAGGGCGAGGCGGCGGCGGGCGGGCTCGACGGGTTCGTCTCGCCGGCGTGCCTCGGCGGCTCGAAGGCCGACGGACCGAAGCACGCATGAGCCCGGCGCTCACCATCGCGCTGATCAGCGACCTCCATTTCGGCCCCGAGACGCGCTGGAACGGCAAGCTCCGCAAGCTCACGCACCACGCAGGCGAGCTCGCGCGAGCGTTCGTCGCGCGCATGAACGACGAGGTGAAGCCCGATCTCGTCGTGAACCTCGGCGACGACATCGAGGACGAGTCGCTCGAGCTCGACCGCGCGCGCTACGCCGAGTGCCAGTCGATCCTGCGTTCGGCGGCCGCCGAGCTCGTCAACGTCGCCGGCAACCACGACGACGTGAACCTCCCGCACGCGGAGCTCCTCACGCACTGGCGGCGCGACGGCGAGCTCTACACGAGCGTCGATCGCCAGGGCTTTCACTTCGTCGTCTTGCACACGCGCGAGCGCAAGGATCACGACGTCTCGATCGGCGCCGAGCAGCTCGCGTGGCTCGAGGCGGACCTCGCCGTGCACGCGGGGCCGACGGTCGTGCTCATGCACCACCCCGCGAGCGAGCAGGTGCTCGTCGGCAACCGTTGGTTCGAAGGGCGCGCGCACGTCTGCCTCGTGCGCGAGCGGCGCGCGATCCGGCGGCTCTTCGCGCAGCATGGCCGCGTGCTCGCCGTCTTCAACGGGCACGTGCACTGGAACCACGTCGACGTGATCGACGGCCTCCCGTTCGTGACCGTGCAGAGCCTCGTCGAGAACCTCGACGACGACGCGCCCGGTCGACCCGCGGCGGCGCACGCCGTGGTGAGGCTCACCGAGCGGCGCGTCATCGTCGAGGTCGAGGGCGCCGAGCGCGCGCGTTACCAGTTCGATCGACGCGCGAACGAGGAGCCTGTCAGCGCGCGCTGACGCGCGACCGCGGCGGCGGGGCGAGCGCGTCGACCCGCGCCAGCGTCACCGTGATGTTGTCGCCTCCGCCGCGCTGGTTCGCGAGCGCGACGAGCGCCGCGCACCCGACCTCGAGCGTGCGCGACCGCTCGAGGACGGCGGCGATGTCGTCGTTCGACGCGCGCGCCCAGAGGCCGTCCGAGCAGAGGAGGTACACGTCGCCCGGCTCCGTCTCGTCCTGCAGCAGGTCGATGTCGACGTCGGGCTCGACGCCGATCGCGCGCGTGAGCACGTTCTGGGGCAGCCGCAGCGGCGTGGTCCCGTCCCGGCTGGCGCGGCGCGCGCACTCCTCGCGCACGGAATGATCATGGGTGAGCCGTTCGATCACCCCCGCCCGGAGGCGGTACGCGCGGCTGTCGCCCACGTGCGCCACCGTGATCGTGCGCCCGGCGTCGCCGAAGAGCGCCGCCACGAGCGTCGTGCCCATGCCGAAGCCGGCGCCCGGTTCGGGCGCTGCGCCGTAATAAAGACGCCAGTTCGCGAGGCGGAGCGCCGTGGAGAGGCAGTGCTCGTCGGCCGTGACGTCGTCGTCGAGATCGCTCGTCTCCCAGCCGAGCTGTCGGCGGAAGAACGTCGCGATCGTTTCGATCGCGAGCTGGCTCGCGACGTCGCCGTTGGCGTGGCCACCCATGCCGTCCGCGACGGCCATCAGGCCGTGGTCGGCGGCGACGAGGAGCGCGTCCTCGTTGCGCGAGCGGCGCAGGCCGCGGTCGGTGGCGCCGGCGAAGCGCACGGCGCAGGACGCGTGAGCCGGCGCGTCGAAGGGGCTCGAAGGTCGAGTGAGCGTCATGGTGTCTCGCGCGTCCGCCCCGCCGCGCTCATGAGAGCTGGAAGCAGCTCTCGCGCCACGCTGAACGGGTGGAAACCTGCTAGAAAATACGCGCACGTGACCAGACCGCGCGATCCACCCCTGGATCGCGAAAAGCCGTGGCCGATGTGGGGAAAAGCGCGCAGTTTCGCGCGTCGAAATCGCGGCGCCGACGGAGGGATGCTATCCGCGCGCCATGGAGATCCGCTCCGACGCGTTCGTCCCGTTCCCGCGCGCGGCGGTGTTCGTCGCGTACCGGGATCGCCTCGGTGAGACGGTAAAGCACCTGCCGAACATCCGCGCCATCCGCGTGCTCTCGCGCGAGGAGGCCGGCGGAAAGACGCTGCTCGTGAACGAGTGGGTCGGCGGCGGCGACATCCCCGCCGTCGCGCGCCGCGTGCTCAGCGAGTCGATGATGAAGTGGAACGACCACGCCGCGTGGGACGAGGCCGCGCACGAGGTGGCGTGGCGCACCGAGGTGACCGCGTTCTCGGGCGCGCTCCGCAGCTCGGGTACGAACCGCTTCGTCGAGGCCGACGGCGGCACGCGCCTGGAGGTGCGCGGCGATCTCACGCTCGACGCGGCGAAGATCCCCGGCATCCCGCGCCTGCTCGAGCGGAGCGTCGGCGCCGCCCTCGAGAAGTTCTTCCTCTCGCAGGTGACGCTGAACAACGTCGCGATCGCCGCCGCGCTGACGAAGCTCCTCGGCTAGGTCGCGCGGCTCACAGCCGGAAGAGGTGCGCCTTCGGGCGCGTGAGGTGGGAGAAGCCGAGCGTCGAGAGCGTCGAGCCCTTGCCGCTGTTCTTCACGCCCGTCCACGGGAGCGCCGGGTCGAGCACGTCGCACGCGTTCATGTAGACGGTGCCTACATCGAGCTCCCGCGCGAGGCGCGCCGCGCGATCGCGGTCCTTCGTCCAGACGCTCGCCGTGAGGCCGAGGTCCGAGTCGTTCACGAACGCGACGGCTTGATCGTCGTCGTCGACGCGCACGATCGGGAGCACGGGGCCGAACGTCTCGACGCGCATGACGTCGAGCGAGCGATCGCAGTCGACGAGCAGCGTCGGCTGGAAGAAGCGGCCCTTGCCGTACACGCGCGTGATCTCGCCGCCGGCGAGCACGCGCGCGCCCTTCGCCCGCGCCTCGGCGATCTGCCGCGCGATGAACGCGGGCTGGTGCGGCTGCGCGATCGGGCCCATCGTCGTCGCCTCGTCGCGCGGGTCGCCGAGCTTGTAGGCGCGGATCTCGGCGAGCGCGGCCTCGACGAACTTGTCGTAGATCGAGCGGTGGACGTACGCGCGCTCGACCGCGCAGCAGCTCTGGCCGGCGTTGTAGCAGGCGCCGTCGACGATCGAGGCGGCGGCCTTCTCGACGTCGGCGTCGGCGGCGACGTACGCGCCGTCCTTGCCGCCGAGCTCGAGGCCGACGTCGACGAAGCGGCTCGCCGCCGCGGCGGCGTAGATGCGGTGGCCGCCGAAGACCGAACCCGTGAACGCGACGAAGTCGACGCGCGGATCGGCGGCGACGCGCTCGCTCGTCGGGTGATCGCAGTGGAGCGCCGTGACGACGCCCGGCGGCGCCCCGGCGCGCGCGAACGCGTCCGCGAAGTGATCGCCGACGAGCGGCGAGCGCGGCGAGTGCTTGAGGACGACGGCGTTGCCCGCGAGCACGGCCGGGATCACGACGTTGACCGCCGTGAGCAGCGGGTAGTTCCACGCGGCGAGATCGAGCACGACGCCGAGCGGCTCGCGGGTGATGCGGCGCTCGACCTTCGGCCCGTCGCCCGCCGGCTCGGGGAGCACGAGGTCGGCGAGCGACGCCTCGGCGATGCTGGCCATGTAGCGCGCGCGCTTGGCCATTCCGGCGATCTCGTTCCTGGCCTGGCGGACGGGCTTGCCCATCATCCGGACGATGTCGAGCGCGATCTCGGCCTCCCGCGACTCGATCTCGGCGACCGCGGCGAGGCACAGGGCGACCCGCTCCGCCACGCCCGTGCGGCCCCAGGCGCGCGCCGCCGCCCGCGCGTCGTCGAGCACCTTGTCGACGATCGCGGGCTCCGCGAGGGGCACGCGGACGGCTTCTTCGAGCGTGAAGGGATCATCGACGACGAGCTCGATCATGGCGAAACGACTCATACCGCCGGCCGTCGCCCGGCGCGAGGGCGCCGACGCCGCGTCGAGCCGGGCCGCTTGCCGCTTCACCAAAAAAGAAAGTCGTCTAGAATCCCCGCCACATGCGCGCGATCGGTGCGGGGCTCACGGACGTTGGCCGCCAGCGAGTACACAACGAGGACCGATTCATCCTCTTGCCGGAGTTCAACGTCTTCGCCGTCGCCGACGGCATGGGGGGGCACCAGTCCGGCGAGGTCGCGAGCCGCATGGCCGCCAACACCATCGCCGCCTACTTCCGCGGCGCCGACGGCAAGCTCGGCGTGCACGAGCGGCTCCGCGCGGCCGTGGTCGAGGCGAACTCGAAGATCCACACGCGCGCCGACGACTCGCGCGCCCACCGCGGCATGGGGACGACGGTCGTCGCGGTCGCGTTCGACGCCACGCCGCAGAAGCTCCACGTCGCGCACGCCGGCGACAGCCGCTGCTACCGCGTGCGCGACGGAAACATCGCGCAGCTCACGCGCGATCACTCGCTCGTCAGCGACGCGCTGCTCGAGCGCCCGGACTTGACCGAGAGCGATCTCAGCTACCTGCCGCGCAACGTCATCACGCGGGCGCTCGGCATCGGGCCGACCGTCGACCTCGACGTGAAGGCCGACGACGCGCGCGTGGGCGACGTGTACGTCCTCTGCTCCGACGGCCTGCACGGCCTCGTCTCGGACGAGCTCATCGCGCAGGTGGTCGACGAGACCCACGTCTTGACCGACGCGTGCGCCAAGCTCATCGACGCGGCGAACGAGAACGGCGGCAAGGACAACATCACCGTCGTGCTCGTCCGCATCGAAGAGGAGAGCGAGCCCTGGAGCGTGCGTACGCCGCTCCCCCCCAAGCCGCGTTGACTCAAGAGAGCGGGACGCCGGCCTCCGCGCGGTCGAGGAGCTGATCGACGCGCTGGAAGAGGAGAGCATTGCCGTCCTGCGAGTAGCCGGCGAGCCTCGCCTCGCACGCGGGGATCGCGTGGATGAAATCGAGCACCGTCTTCGGATCGTCGAGCGAGTCGGCGCCCTTGCCGAAGCCCTCGATCTCGAGGTAGCGCGCGTTGAGCACCTGTTCGAACTGCCTGGCGAGGGGCACCGCGAGCATGGGCTTCCGCAGGTACACGGCCTCGCCCATGAGGGTGAAGCCGCCGCCCGCGAGCACGCCCTTCGCGCTCGCGAGGTCGTCGATGAAGCCGCGCTCCGAGAACGGGCGGAACGTGAGCGTGCCGTCGACTTGGTCCTCCGTGATGCCGCGGCGCATGCCGTAGATGCGGCAGGGGAGGCCCGTCTTCTTCAACGTGTCGACGAGCGCGGCGTTGCCCTCGGCCGTCTGGTAGACGAGCAGGTGGTCGCCCTTCGAAGGCTTCGCCGCGAGGATCTCCGGCCGCAGGATCGGCGGGACGAGCTCGGTCGCGGGGCGCCGGATCTCGGGCCTGAAGAACGAAGTGATGAGGTAGTAGTCGCAGAACGGCAGCTTGCCCTTCACGAACGCGCGCGTGAGCTCGAACTCCGCGCGGTGATCCTTGAGCACGTCGGGGCCGTGCGTGCAGCGGTTGATGATCTGCATGTTGTCGATCGACACGATCGGCAGGCGGTGGGCCTTCGCGTAGAGGTACGCCCACGACTCGAAGTCGCTGATCACCGCGTCGGGCTTGAAGCTCTGGATCGAGTCGAAGTACGCGGCGATGTTCTTCGGCACGCCGGTGGCGCCCGTGAGCACGTTCGACCAGAGGGTCTTGCCGCGGCGCACGCGGTTCTCCTCGTAGATCATGTGCAGGCCGTGGATGCGCTTGACGCCTTCGAAGTGCTTGGCGAGGAAATCGGTCG
>DASYCF010000547.1:0-1792 GCA_036500365.1 Byssovorax sp. | reverse complement strand
CGGCGCGCTCTTCGCCGTGCGCGCGCGCGCGGCGCGGGCGCAGGTCGACGCGTGGGTCAAGGACGGCGGCGCCGGCGGCGTCGTGCACGTCGCGCTCACGGAGACCGGCTTTCGCCGCGGAGGGGCCCTCACCCCGTGGGCCGACGTCACGCACGCAGCCGAGGTCGACACGGCGCAGGGCCTCGCGTTCCTCGCCCTGCGCGCGCGCGGCGTCTGGACGATCGTGCCCGCCCCGCACTTCGTCGAGGGCACCTTCGCCGGCGCGCGCGCCTTCGTCATGCAGCGTCGAAACGGCGACGTCCGCGCCGTGATCGTGTGACCGCCTGGCGTCGCGAGTGCGCGCCGATCAGCCCGGACCGCTTCAGGCTTGACATGGTCGGCCGCGTGCGCCCCACTGGCTCGCATGTCGCTACGTGCTTGGCCTCGTCGGGCCGCGCTCCTTGGAAGCTCGTTGGCGCTCGCGGCGACCGCGTGCGCACCCGAGGTCGAGGGCGGAGACGGCTGGAGCGACGCGTCGGCGTCCTCGTCGTCGAGCGCTGGAGCGGGCGGGGCGACCGCGCGGACCAGCGCGACGTCGTCCGAGGTGGCCGTGTCGTCGAGCGGGGCGACGTCGTCCGCGACCGTGACGTCGTCGTCCGCCGCGACGACGGGCGCAGGCGGGGGCGCCTCCTGCGCCGGTGCGGGCTGCCTCGAGTGGATGCACCTCGAGGGCGCCTCGAGCGACGACGGCACGGAGGCGATCGCGGTCGACGCGTCGGGCAACGTGCTCGCCGCCGGCTTCTTCGAGGGCACGATGAACGTCGACGGGCTCGGCTCGTTCACGTCCGACGGCGGCAACGACGCGTTCGTCGTCAAGTACTCGCCCGCCGGCGCGCCGCTCTGGATCCGCACCTTCGGCGGCGGCGACGACGACGCCTGCGAGGGGCTCGCGGTGGACGCTCGAGGCAACGTGTTCGTCGTCGGCTACTACGGCGGGAGCGTCCCGTTCGACGCGACGACGCTGACCGCCGACGCCGAGCAAGCCGCGTTCGTCGCCGAGCTCGACCCGAGCGGCGGCGTCGTGTGGGCGCGCTCGCTGTCGACCGGGTCCGCGCTCGACATGCGCCTCGCGCTCGCCCCGGCGACGGGTCCGGCCGGCGAGCGCGTGGTCGTCGCGCGTCAGAGCGCCGACTTCGACGCGTTGACGCTCACGTCGCTGTCGGAGTCGGGCGACACCGTCGTCGACGCCGCGTTCTCCGCGACGGGCGGGGAGCTCACGAGCGAAGACGTCGCCGTGGACTCCGAGGGGAACGTGGTGCTCGTCGGCGAGCTCGAAGGCAGCACGTCGTTCGGCGGCGCGCGGCTGACGAGCGCCGGTGGTCGCGACGGCTTCATCGCCAAGTTCGATGCGTCGGGCGCTCACCTCTGGAGCAAAATCTTCGGCGACGCGCACGACCAGTACGCGAACTCGATCGCGTCCGACGCGCAGGGCAACCTCGCGCTCTGCGGCGCCATCTACGGCTCCGCCGATCTCGGCGGCGGCACGCTGACCGCCAGCGGCGACGCCGACGTCATGATCGCGATGCTCGATCCGTCGGGCGGGCACCTGTGGAGCCGAGTCGTCGGTGACCGCGGATCGCAGAGCTGCCGCCGGGTCGCCCGCGACGCCGCCGGGTCGGTCCTGCTGACGGGCTGGATCGAGGGTCACGCGGACTTCGGCGGCGGCGCCTTGACGAGCTCGGGCGGCGACGATCTCTTCCTCGTGAAGCTCGACGCCACCGGCGCCTTCGTGTGGGGTCGCCTCGGCGGCGAC
>DASYCF010000546.1:0-4134 GCA_036500365.1 Byssovorax sp. | reverse complement strand
GGAGCGCGAGGTCGTGCCGGTCGGCGCGCGCGCGCCCGTCGCGGTAGACGCGCGCGTCGTCTGCGCGACGAACAAGGACCTCGGCGCCGAGGTCGCCGCCGGTCGCTTCCGCGCCGACCTCTACTACCGCGTCGCCGTCGTCGAGGTGCGGCTCCCCGCGCTGCGCGAGCGCGTCGAGGACCTGCCCGCGCTCGCGACGCACCTGCTCGCGCGGGCCGCCGCGAGCCTCGGTCGCGAGCCGCTGCGCCTCGATCGGCTCGCCCTCCGCGCGCTCGCCGTCCACACGTGGCCCGGCAACGTGCGCGAGCTCGAGAACGTTCTCACCAAGGCCGCGCTCCTCGCCGACGGCGACGTCATCCGCGCGCGCGACCTCGCCCTCCCGACCGCGCGAGAGCTGCGCGCCGGTCCGCGGGCGCCGGCGACGCGCGCGGAGTTCGGACAGCGCGAGGACGAGCGCCTGCTCGCCGCGCTCGAGGCGTGCAAATGGAACGTCGTCGCCGCCTCGGCCGCGCTCGGCGTTCCGCGCGCGACCTTGTATCGACGGCTGGCCCGGCTCGGCGTCGCTCGTCCGGCGTCACGCCGCGCGTGACCTCCTCCAATCCTGGCAGGCAGCAGCAGCACCGGCAGCGGCGGCGGGAGGTCGAAGGCAGGAGGCTCGCATCAGGTCGGCCGCGACGACGACGCTCGACTCGAGGTGTTCGCGGCACGCGTGGCAGAACGACAAGGGCAAGGACGACTGGGCCGATTTCGCCGACCTCGGCGGCGGCCACAGCGCCTTCGTCGGCGGCCCGTCCGCCTTCCAGAACGTAGACGGCCGGCTCGAGGCGTTCGACGCCGCGTCGGGCGGCGGCGTGTGGCACGTGTGGCAAAAGAGCCCGAACTCGACGTGGAAGGACGAGGCGAGCTTGGGGACTCCCTGACGCTCTGCGCGAGAGCCGAGGAGCGCCTCACGACGTTGAAAGTCGCCGGCCGCGGCGATCTCGCGCTTCCCGCCGTCGACGCGCCATGAAAACGTGCCGCCATGGGGGACGTGGAGCGGCGACGCCGAGACGTGCCCGTCTGGGTGCGTGTCCTCGTGACGCTGTCAGCCCCGGCGTGGCTCTGGCTCGCGACGCGCGTCCCGGTCGTCGGCATCGGTCTCGACGCGCTCACGCCGGTCGGCGGACGCCCGCTCTCGATCGCCACCCTCGCGCCGATGGCGATCGGCGGCTTCGTGGTCGCGTCGCTCGCGGTCGAGGCGATCGCGTCGCTCGTGCCGCGTTGGCGCCACCTTCGCTTCCAGCCTCGCGGGCGGGCGCGCCTCGAGACGGCGAGCGCGGCGCTGGCGATCGCCCTCGCCGGGACGCGGGGCTACGGCATCGCGAAGCTCGCACAGAGCATCGACGAGCCGTCCGGCAGCGTGCTGGTGTTCGTCGCGAGCAACGCCGCGTGCGTCGCGTGCCTCCTCGCGCTCGCGAACGTCCTCGGCCGGTTCGGCGCGGCGAACGGAGTGCTCGCGATCCTCGTCGCGACGCTCGCGTCCAGCCTCGTGACGTCGCTGCTCGACCACGTGACGGCGGCCGGGGCGCTGACGACCGCGGAGGTCGCCTGCCTCGTCGTCGCCGCGGCGGGCGTGATCGCGCTGACCGTGCTCGCGCTTCGCGCGCGGCCTTCGCCACACGAGCCAGGCGAAGTCGCGGCGTACCGCGAGGGTCCGAAGCCCGGCGCGCCGCCGGTGGAGGTGCCCGTCCCGGCGTGCGGCCTGGTCGCGGTCGGCTGCGCGCACGCACTCGTCGGCTTCCTCCAGGACCGGAGCGCCGAGAGCGGCGCGGAGGCCCTCTCGTACTGGCTCTCGCGCCCCATGGTCGCGGCGGCGTTGACGCTCGGAATCGCGGCGGGGCTCGCGCTCGTCGCGACGCGCGCCGTCGCCCGCCCGGAGCGCGTGGCCGAGCTCGCCGGGCGTGCGCGGCCGGCCTCGCGCGCCGCTGCGCCGCGCGCCGCGGAGGGCGCGGTACGGGCGGCGACGCGCTCGACGGTCCTCTTCGTCACTGCGCTCGTCGCGCTCGAGCTCGCCGCGCGCGCGCTCACCGGCGTTCGATTCGACGCCTTCCCGCTCGCGCTCGCGACGGCGCTCGCGATGGACATCGCCCGCGAGGCGCGCGCCCTCCGCGCGCTCGGCGCGCTCGTCACCGTCGGGTCCGAGGTGCGGCCCTACGCGCTCGCGCCCGCGCTCGCCGCGCTCGACGACGCCGGCATCGCCGCGCACGCGCGCGACCGCGCGGTCCGCTCGCTCCTCCACGTCTTCGGCCCGTACGCACCGAGCGAGCTCCTCGTTCGCCCGAAGGACGCCGAGCGCGCGCGCGACGTCCTCACGCGGGTGCTGCCGCTCGAGGTCGAGGCGCCCGACGCCGAACACGCAGCGCGACGGCGGGACGACGAGCTCTCGCCGCCTCGTGACGGCGCCTGGGGCGCATGCGCCGCCGCGCTCTTGCTCGCGCTGGCGGCGCTCGCGTCGTTCGCGCCGCCCGACACCGCAGCCCACGCGTCGAGGCCGTTCGGCCCCGGCGCCTCGGGGCCCGTACGCCACGCCTCGCTCGAGATGGTCGAGGTCGACGACGACGACGACCCGCTCGGCGGTGAATTCGATCCGAAGACGCTCGTGCCCGGCTTGCGCGTCTCGTCGGAGAACGCGCCCGTCGGCGTCGGCAGGACGGCCTTGCGGCACTACCTCGAGTTCCCGCTCCGACCGGGCGAGTCGCTCGAGGCCGCGTTCGCGCGCGCCAAGCTCGCGATCGCCGCGATCCACGTGCCGGCCGACACGCGGCTCGCCACGGGGCGGTTCGACGAATACGACGAGAGCCGCGACCGCGCCGTCCCGGCCGGCGTCCGCACGTACCTCCTGCGCGGGCCGGCCGTCCTCACCGAGGCGGACATCGACGACGCCGTCGTGGCAGTGACGCGTGACGAACGCGACATGCAGAGCGTGTCCGTGAACATCGCGTCCGGGCGCGACGGCGCCGCGCGCTTTTACGCGTACACGCGCGCGCACCTGATGCGGCGGTTCGCGATCGTCGTCGATCACCGCGTGATCAGCGCGCCTCGCATCGTGGCCCCCGTCTCCGGCGGGCACATGCAGATCACGATGGGCGCCGCCGACGTCGGCCAGCAGCTCGAAAACGCGCACGATCTCGTGCGCGATCTGCGCGCCGCGGCCTCCAACCGCTGAAGCGGCGGAAGAGCGCGAGTCGCAGGCAGTGAGGCGCTCCGCACCGACGGGCGGTCGGGTGTGGCGACTGTGGCAAAAGAGCCTGAGATCCATGCCTATGGACGAGGCGAGTTGGGCTCTCGCCGAGGGAATTGCGCGCGAAAGGGTCAAAGGCCCGCGCGATCTCGTCACGGCACGCCGAGTGCGATGCCTCCTCGAAGCATCTCGCGGAGGAGAAGCCATGAACCGATTGAACGTCGTCAAGCTCGCGGGCACGCTCGCGGTCGCCGCCTCCCAGGCGCTGTTCGGCGCCTCGGGGTGCCACGACCCGGGCGCCACGAACCCCGACACCGCCGCGCAGCCCGCGCAGCTGCCACCGACTCCGTCGCCGTCGCCGACTCCGTCGCCGACGCCTTCCCCCACGCCCGCGCCGACGCCCGCGCCGTCGCCTACGCCCGCGCCGACGCCTTCGCCGACGCCGCCATTCCCCCCGGTGCCGACGCCGGGTCCGCATTGACGCGGGTCGCGCGAGCGCTGCCCTCCGTCGCCCGGCCGTCGCCGTAGGCGAGCTGGCGCTCCCACACGAGGTCGTACTGCGCGTCGAGCTTGGCGAGAAGCGAGCCCGCCTCGCGCGCGCCGGCGCCGAGATCGAGGCCGCCATAGGTGTTGAGCGTGACATAGATCGCGCCCTGACTGTCGAGAGCGGCCGAGTTCCCATAGCCCATACGCGAAAACGAGCGCGACGAGAGCAGCGCGCCGCCATCGTCGTAGCGGCCGACGAAGGCGCGGACGTCGCAGTCCGACACGGTGACTGCGCCCACCCCGACGAAGCCTCCCGCCGGGTCGATGGCGAAGCCGGTCAACATCTCCGGGACGAAGCCGCCGGCGGCGGGCTGCGTCCACGCGAGCGAGCCGTCGGCCTCGAGCGCGACGAGGAAGTTGCCGCTGAC
>DASYCF010000545.1:0-8132 GCA_036500365.1 Byssovorax sp. | reverse complement strand
CGCCTCGGCGCACGCGAGCGCCGCGTGCCGGATGTAGCGCGCCGCCTCCGCCGCGGGCAACGGGCCCGACGCCTTGAGGCGCTTGCCGAGGTCCTCGCCCTCGAGCAGCTCCATCACCATGAAGGGGCGCCCCTCGGCGGTGCGCTCGACGCCCAGGACGCGGAGCGTGTGCTCGCTCGAGAGGCGGCTCGCGGCGCGACCTTCGCGATCGAAGCGCTCGACGGCGATGGCGTTCCGCGCCTCGTGCGCGTGCATCAGCTTGAGGGCGACGCGCTGGCCGGAGCGCGCGTCGACCGCCGCGACGACGACGCCCATGCCGCCGCCGCCGAGCACGCGCTCGACCCTGTACCGCCCCGCGAGGACCTCGCCCTCGGCTGGCGCGAACGCGGCCCCCACCATGAGCTCGATTTTATCGCACGCGCGCCGCGCGGCGCCGAGTCAAACCGACAAGCGCTCACCGATCGAAGAGGCGCCAAAAGAGGAGGCCGAGGCCGACGACGAACAGGGCGATCCCGCCGAATTTCGGCAGCGCCGCGAGCGCGCGCGCCCCCTCGACCGCCTCGGCCGTGACCACGGCGAGGACGGCGGCGCCGGCGCCGGCGGCCATGAGCTGCGCGGGCAACCGGAGCGACGGCGGCTCGGCGGGCGTGGCGACGAACGCCGGCGCGCGGTACGCAGGCGATGGCGTCGACGCGAGCGCCATCGGCCGGCCGCGGTCCTCGCTCGAGATCTCGATGCCGATGGGCAGCTCGCCCGCGTCGCTCGGCAGCGCCGCGCGCGCGGGTGCGTCGGCCGCGGCCCGAGCGGGCCTTTGGGCCTGCGCCGTGGCCTCGAGCGCGGGCTCGGACCTCGGCGGCGGGCGCGGGGGACCGCCGCGCGGCGCAGCGAGCGTGGCCTCGACCTCGACAGGGACCTTCCGCGACGCGGGTTTTTCGTTGCCTGCGCTCGTGTAGGTCGACTCGTTGGGGCTCCGCGTGACGCGCGGCGCGTCCGGCGCCGCGGATCCGCCGCGCCTCGACGACGCGAGATCGAGATCCGCCGACAGCTCGTCGCGGAGGCCGAAATCCGGCTCGTCGTTGAGCGACAGATCGAGCTCGGCCGCCTCGGCGCGGGGGGGCGCCGCGCTGGCGCGCGGGCCGGATTTCGGGCCCGTGAGCCGGCCGTCGAAGAACGGCTCCTCGAGCGCGAGGTCGAGCTCGGGCGCGGCCGACGCGCGCACGACGACAGGCGACGCGCTCGACCGGGGCGACGCGGACATCGACGCGATCGTCCCCGCCGTCGGCGACACGACCGACGGCGGCGACACGACCGACGGCGGCAGCGGCGCGCGCGGCACGGCGGCCATCGGGCTCACCGGCGTCGGCGAGAAGAACGGGGACGACGACGGCGACGGCGAGCTCGGGGCGCCGCGGTCCGAGCTCGGCACCGAGCTCGAGGCCGGGAGGCCGGTGTCGGCGTCGCTGCGGTCGTCCTTGCGCAGGAACGTCGGCGTCAGCCCGAGGCCGACCTCGAACTCGCTCCAGAACGTCGCGATGTCGGGCGTTCGATCGTCCGGGTGAACGGCGAGCGCGCGCGCGAACGCTGCCTCGACCGCGTCGGGCACGGTGGCGCCGAGCGCCCGCGGCGTGGGCCGCTTGAGGAGGTCCATCGCCTTGCCCTTGATCGACGCCTCGCTCCCCTCGCCGAGCGGCGACTGCGACGTGATCGCCTCGACGAGCGTGAGCGCGAGGCCCCACACGTCGGTCTTGGGGCCGGGCGGGCCGAAGCGCCGCGGGCTCCACTGCTCGGGCGCGGCGTAGCCGGGCGTGAAATAGGCCGGCTCGACGTACTCACCGGCCTTCGGCGCCGCGGCCTTCCGCCCGGCCGACCGCATGGCCATCGCGATGCCGTAGTCGAGCACGCGCGCCGCCTCGCTCCCGTCGACCTTCGTGATGAAGACGTTCTCGGGCTTGAGGTCGCAGTGGATGATCGAGACGCGGCCCTTCGGCCCAGGGAAGCGGTGCGCTCGCGCGATCGCCTGCGCGATCGGCGTCAGCAGCTTCGCGAGCTTGACGAGGCCCATCGCCGCGCCGGCCTTGGCGCGCCGCGCGACCGACGCCGAGAGCGCCTCGCCGTCGAGCCACTCGAGCGCGAGGAACGGCACGAACCGACCGTCGGCGAGGACGAGCTTGTCGACGTGGAGCGGCCGCACGACCTCCGGGATGCGCGCGGAGAGCCGAAACAGGAGCTCTGCTTCTTCGCGAAACCGCTCGAGGTAATCCGTGCGCTGCGACGGCGTGAGGTCGTCCGGCACCTTGAGGCACTTCAGCGCCACGGGCGCGCGGAAGGCGCCGTGGTGCGCGCGGTAGACGACGCTGAAGCCGCCCTCGGCGACGACGCGCTCGACGTGGAAGCTCCCGCCCTGCGTCGTCCCGATGATCTTGAAGACGTCCTGCGCCATGCCTCTCCGGGGTGTTGCACCCTCGGTCCGCGTGTCGCTCACGTGGCGTCCGGCCGCCCCTCGTTCGCCTCCGCGCGCTGGCACGCATTAAGTCACGCCGCGCCTTTTCCTTCAAGACGTGATGCAGCTCACGAACATCGACGCCGCCGCGTTCGAGGCGGAACGAAGAGCTCGCGTGAAGGATGAGAGGCGGCGCTCCAAGCGCCGGTGTCTTCGAGGCACCCGCGTCAGTGCCACACGCCGAGGCCGAGGCTCACGCTCTGGTAGCGCGCGGCGAAATCTCCCGAGGTCTGGAGCTTGTAATAGACCGGCCGCACCAGGCCGAACCAGCTCGTCCGGAAGAGCTTCAGGTCCGCGCCGAACGTGAAGTGCTGCCGGCCGATGTCGCGGTCCGTGTAGCGCGCGGGCTCGTAGTAGCTCCCGGCGCGCGTGTGCACGAGGTCGGGCAAGGGCTCGGTCTCGACGCCGAGCCGCGGCGAGAAGCTCACGCGCGCCCCCGAGGTGCCGATGTAGTTCGGCGGCGCCGACGCATCCGTGCTCGCGTCGTTCTGGCCGAGGAAGCGCTGGATGCTGACGCCGTTCGCGACCGGCCCCGTGAGCACGACGTCGAAGAGCAGGAGCAGGTGCTCGCGCGGCCAGTTCGCGTAGCGGGCGCGCCGCTCGCGATCGAGCGCGGCGAGGCCCTCGCTCAAGACGCGCGCGTCGGCGTCGAGCGCGCGCGACTCGGCGGCGTCGATCTCGACCTTGCGGAGCTCGCGGGCGACCGGATCCGCGATCGCGGCGAGCTCCTCGCGCGCGGCGCGCTGGCGCAGGCGCTTCTGGCCCTCGACGCGCGCCTTGAGCGCGTTGTCCTGCGCGTCGGGGTCGATCCATTTCGGGTTCAGCGGCCGCGGCCCGACCTGCACGGCGACGCCCATCTGCAGCTCCCACGGCTCGACGACCTTCTCGGGGAGCACGAGATCGCCGGCGCGCTTCACGCCGCTCGCGTCGACGCTCGTCGCCGCGCCGAGGAACGACTGCCCGTCGACGGGCGCGCGGAACGTCGCGCCGACGCGAAACGGCTGCCAGTCGGGCCGGATCAAGAAGCCGACCTCGGGCGAGACCCCCGCCTGCGTGAGGTTCGGCCCCGGCACGTCGAACGTGAGGAACACGACGCGCGCGCCCGCGCCGACCACGAGCTGATCGCCGAGCAGCCGCAGGGCGCCGAGCGCGTGGAACTTGCCGACATACACCGCGGTCGACGCCGAGCCGTCGCTCGCCGAGAGCGTGTAGCGCTGGAGCTCGCCGTCGACGCCGAAGCCGAGCTGCCCGACCTGCACGAGGGCGCCCGCGGTCACGTAGATGAAGTTCGTGAAGTTCTGATCGCGCGAGCCCGAGTCGTCGAAATCGTCGTTCTGGAAGAGCGGGATCGGGATCGAGATCGACGCCGACACGTCCCAGTCCGGGTTCGAGAAGCTGAACGGATCGCGCACGCCGGGCGACGCCGCGTTCGACACGAAGCCCGAGATGCCCTCCGCGTAGGCCGAGTACGCGCCGGCGACGCCCATGATGCTGATCGGCGCGAGGATCGGCCCCTGAAAGAGGTCGAGCGAGAAGTGGTTGTCGGCGATGCGGGGCTTGTCGGCCGCGGCGACGCGCGGCGACGCAAAGGCGAGCGCGGCGAGCGCGCACGCACCGACGGCGGCCCCACGCAGCATCGGCGGCGTTTCTACACCAGGCGCGCGCGGCGCCGGAACCTCGATGGGCCCGCGAGCGCTCGGCGAATCGACAACCCGCGCGGCGCGGTGTAAGCACTCGCGCCACGACCCATGCCCGAAGATGGCGCCCCCGCTGCCGCCGGCGCGCCGCAGCCCGCGACCGGGCCGCGGCGGACGGGCCGGCGCGTCGCGCTCGTCGTCTACTGGCTGGTGTGCGCCTGGATCTGCGTCGCGGGAGCCGCGAGCGTCACGGTCGCCGTGTTCGCGGGGCCGCCGGCGGGCTCACCGCGGTTTACGAGCTGCGCCGCGGGGATGCACGCGCTCGCCGCGGGGCTCGACTCCGCGCGCGCGGCGGGCACGGCCGGCGAGGGCACGGAGGACGACGCGCTCGACCGGTTCCGCGCGGCGCTCGGCCCGGCGTGGGCCGCGCGCGACGCCGTCGCCGCCGTTTGTCGCGGAAACCCGGCCGACGAGGGCGCACTCGACGCCATCGAGCGGCTCCGCTATGCGGAGGAGCACGCGGTGCGTCGGGAGGCCGGGGAGTTAGCCCCGCTCCGCCGCCGTGTGCAGAGGCTCCTGGACGACATGCCCTCGCCCTCGAGCGCCTCCTCGGCTCCCCTACCGGCGGGGCTCGAAACGCCGAAAGCTCGCCCATGATCGACACCGCAACCGTCCCGAGCAGCGAGGAGCCCACCGCGGCCCCCGCGCAGGCCGACCCGGCCCCGAACGCGCCCACCTTCGAGGTGCTGCCCCTCTCGCCCGAGCTCCGCGAGACCCTCGCCGAGATCGGCTACCAACACCCGACGCCCGTCCAGATCGCGGTCTGGGAGCCCGCCACACGCGGGCGCGACGCGGTCGTGCAGGCGCGCACCGGCACCGGCAAGACGGCGGCGTTCGGGCTGCCGATCGTCGACCACATCGTCAAGCGCGGCTCGCCCGTCGTGCAGGTGCTCGTGCTCTGTCCGACGCGCGAGCTCGCCGTCCAGGTCTCGACCGAGGTCGACCGCCTCGGCCAGAAGAAGGGCGTGAAGGTGCTCGCCATCTACGGCGGCGCGCCGATGCAGCGCCAGATCGACGGCATCCAGGCGGGCGCGCAGGTGGTCGTCGGCACGCCCGGCCGCGTGCTCGATCACCTGCGGCGCGGAACGCTCGACCCGAAGCAGGTGCGCCTCGTCGTGCTCGACGAGAGCGACGAGATGCTCTCGATGGGCTTCGAGCGCGAGCTCACCTCGATCCTCGAGACGCTGCCGCCCGAGCGCCAGACGCTGCTCTTCTCGGCCACGCTCCCGCCCGACATCGAGCGCATCGCGAAGAACAAGCTCCGCGCGCCCGACTTCCTGACGCTCTCGGGCGATCACGTCGGCGCGCTCTCGATCCGACACTTCGTCTACATGGTCGCGAGCGAGAAGGTCGCCGCGCTGCTGCGCGTCCTCGACGTCGAGGATCCCGAGAGCGCCGTCATCTTCTGCAACACGAAGGACGAGACGCAGAACGTCGCGCAGGCCCTCAAGCGCAAGGGGTTCGACGCGGACTGGCTCAACGGCGACCTGCCGCAGGGCGACCGCGAGAAGGTGATGACGGCGACGCGCGAGGGGCGCCTGCGCTACCTCGTCGCGACCGACGTCGCGGCGCGCGGCATCGACATCTCGCACCTCACGCACGTCATCAACTACGACTTCCCGCAAGACGCCGAGGCGTACGTGCACCGGACCGGCCGCACCGGCCGCGCGGGCCGCACGGGCACCGCGGTGTCGCTCGTCGCGCCGCACGACATCGGGCAGCTCTACCTGCTCCGGCTCACGTACAAGATCCGGCCCGTCGAGAAGCAGATCCCCAGCGAGGGCGAGCTCAAGACGCGGGCCGAGGCCGATTTGACGGCGATGCTCGCCGAGGCGTTCATCGGCCGCACGACGCACCCGGACGACCTCGCCCTCGCGCGGAGGCTCCTCACGCACGACCAGGCCGAGGCGATCGTCGCCGGCCTCCTGCGCGATCACCTCGGCGCGCGCCCCGCGGCGAAGGACGACGCGGCCGCGGCGCGCAAGGCTCCGCGCCCGACCACGGCGTTCGATCGCGCGCGCACCGGCCGCCCGCCGCCGCCGGCCATGCCCCAAGCGCCCGCGGCGCCGCGCCCTCGACCGGCCGAGGCCGAAGCGGCCGCAGCGCCCCGCCCCGCTCAAGAGGACGACGCGCAGCGTGATCGCGGCGACGCCGCTGGCGCGGGTCGCGATCGCGCGCGCGCAGAGCCTGCGAGCGAAGGTCGGCGCGACGGGCGCCGCGACGGTCCGCCGCGCGAGCCTCGCGACGACGGGCGCAGGCGCGACGGCCGCTTCGAGCGACGTGATCGCGGCGACGCCGCTGGCGCGGGTCGCGATCGCCCGCCGCGCGACGCGAACCGCCCGCGCAGCGACGAGCCGTTCGTGCCGATCACGGCCGCCGATCGCGACTACACGGCCGCGCCCGCGCCCGAGACGACGCAGGCCGGGCAGCGTCCGCGGCTCGCGAACGATCTCGTGTCGTGGCAGCCCCCGGCCGAGGCGAACGACGACGAGCCGATCCTCGCCGGCGACGCGACGCCCACGCCGCGGACGCGCGCCCCCCGCGATGATCGCGGCGACTCCGCTGGCGCGGGTCGTGAGCGCCCGCGCGGCGACGCGCCGTCGAGCGGACGTCGACCGCCGCGCGACGCCGCCGCCGCGCCGCCGATGCCGGCGCCCGCGCCGCGCGCCATCCTCGACACGCCGATGCCCGAGATCGACGGACCGTGGGTCGAGCTCTACGTGAACGTCGGTCGCCGCGACGGCGCCCGCGCGACCGACGTGCAGCGCGTCCTGGTCGACGCGGGGATCGACAAGACGCACGCGCAGCGCATCCGCGTCCGCGATCGCAACGCGTTCGTCAGCGTGCCGAAGTCGTCGCTCGACCGCGCGCTCGCCGCGCTGAACGGCGCCTCGATCGGCCAGAAGACGGCCCTCGCCGAGGTCGCGCGCGCGTCGAGCGAAGAGCCGCCCGCGCCCGAGCAGCCGAAGGACGGCTGACCCCGCTGGCGTGCAAACACGATTTTCGGTGCTCTCGTCAAGCTAGCGAAGTGCGAGCTCTGGTCGTATCAACCTAGAGCATGGGCCGAGGCGCACCCGAAGACCTGAACCAGCTCTGCCACGAGATCGCGCAGGGGCTGCGTGATCGCATCGATCCGGACGAGCTCCTGCCGCTGCTCGCGCGGCTCGCGCGCGCGGCCGAGCCGGCGAGCGAGGCGTGGATCTTCGCGCACCGCCACCTGGCCGAGCTCGGGGTCGAGCGCGAGCCGTGGCGCGCGGCGCTCTTCGCGCGGCGCGTGACCGAGCTCCGACCCGACGACGACGGCGCGTGGGCGGTGCTCGGGCTCGCCCACTCGCTCCTCGGCAACTACCGCTCGGCCGCGTGCGCGTACGAGCGGGCGCTCGCGCTCGCGCCGCACAACCCCTGGTACGCGCACAACCTCGGGCACCTGTTCGACGTGGCGCTCGATCGCCCGGCCGACGCGCTGACGCTGCTCGCCCGCGCCACGACGGCGGAGCCCGAGCACAGCGAGATCGCGGCGAGCTACGCGCACGCGCTCGCGCGATCGGGCAAGCTCGCGCTCGCGAAGCGCGTGCTGCGTCGCGCGATCCGGCACGGCGCGACGGCCGAGCAGATGGCGCTCTGGCGCTGGCTCGACGCGGGCGCCCCCGAGGGTCGGCCGAGCAAGCCGCCGCCCGTCGAGGGCAAGCGGCCGCGCCGCCGCAAGAAGGCGCAGCAGCAGTAGCGGCGTCAGGCGTTCGCGCCGGACGCGGCGCGGTTCGGCTCCCAGAGGAGCTCGGGCGCGCCCTCGAGCTGGGTCGCGCGGCGGCTCCACACGAAGAGCGCGTCGCTGAGGCGGTTCAGGTAGCGCACGCACACGCCGTCGACCTCGGTCGCGCGGGCGAGCGCGACGACGAGGCGCTCGGCGCGCCGGCACACGGTGCGCGCGACGTGCA
>DASYCF010000544.1:0-7556 GCA_036500365.1 Byssovorax sp. | reverse complement strand
GGCTGAGGCCGATGAAGTGCCACCGCCACCGCATGAAGTCGAACTGCCGGCCAGGTTTGATGATTTCCATGGTTCGTCTCAGCCGAGGTAAAGCTTCTTGATCTTCCGGCCCCGGACGGCCCAGTCGAACATGAGGCGCGTGCAGACGACGCCGGTGAAGAGGCTCGCGGCGATGCCGATCATGAGCGTGTAGGCGAAGCCCTTGATGGGGCCGGTGCCGAACTGCGCGAGGATGAGGCCCGAGATGAGCGTCGTCATGTGGCCGTCGAGGATGGCGCTGAACGCCTTGTCGTAGCCGACGTCGACCGCGGCGCGCGGGCTCTTGCCGTGCCGGAGCTCCTCGCGGATGCGCTCGTTGATGAGGACGTTGGCGTCGACCGCGATGCCGATGGTGAGCACGAGACCGGCGATGCCGGGCAGCGTCATCGACGCGCCGAACATCGCGAGGATCGCCACCTGGAACACGAGGTTCAGGAGCACGGCGGCGTTCGCGATCATGCCCGCGCGGCTGTAGTAGATGACCATGAAGAGCAGCACGAGCGCCGCGCCGCTGGCCGCGCCCTTGAGCCCGAGCGACAGCGCGTCGCGGCCGAGCGACGGGCCGATGCGCTGCTCGTTCGTCGGCGAGATCGGCGCCGGGAGCGCGCCCGAGCGGAGCACGGTCGCGAGCTTCTCGGCCTCCTTCAGCTGCTGATCGGGGCTCGAGGCGCCCATCGTGATCTGGCAGTGGCCGCCGGCGATCTTGCTGAGGATGCGGGGCGCGCTCTCGACCTTGCCGTCGAGCACGATGGCGAAGCGCCGCATGATGTTCTTCGCCGTGACCTCTTCGAAGCGATCGGCGCCGATCGGCGAGAAGTCCATGCTGACGATCCAGCCGTTCATGCCGCGATCGGTCTGCTGGTTCAGGTGCTCGGCGTTGCGCACCATGTCGCCGGTGACCTCGGCCTTCGAGAACAGGTAGATGGTGCGCCAGCCGACGTAGTCGAAGGTGTCGTTCTCTTCGCTGAAGTCCTGCACCTTCTCGAAGCCGATCTCGTGATCGGGGTCGACCTGCAGCGTGTCGGTCCAGTGCTTGAGGCGCTGGAACGCGCCGGCCATCGTCTCCTGCGGGAGCTTCGTCAGGCGCGCGTAGTGGACGGGCTTCGTGCGGCCGGGGCCGACGGGCGCGTTCTCGATCTCGAAGCGCACGCCCTCGGGCAGCGAGGTGTCCTTCGCCGTGCGCGAGATGGCCTCGAAGTAGTCGACGTTGTCGTCGACCATCTTGAACTCGAGGCGCGCCGTCGTGCTGATGAGGTCGCGCGTCTCGGCGAACGACTTCTCGTCGTCGCCGGGCATCTCGATGATGATGTCCTCGTCGCGGATCGTGACGGAGGCCTCCTTGAGGCCCTTGTCGTCGACGCGCTTCTGCACGGTGTCCTTCGCGAGGGCGACGGCCCTCGTGCGGATCTCGGACTCGGCCGAGCTCGAGATGCGGAAGGTGATCGACTTCTTGTCGGCCGCGCGGATGAGCTGCGTCTCCTTCAGGAACTTCCGCAGGAACTCCTCGTTGACGACGGACGCGTTCGCCGGGTCGTCGAAGCGGAGCGTCACGATGCTCGGCTGGTCGTTGTACTTCTCGACCTTCACCTTCGACGGGAGCTTCGCGAGATCGTCGACGCTGGCGACCTTGTCGGCGCCGGTGAACCCGTACGCGACGGCGAGCGCGTTGCGCAGGTCGTCGTAGAGGCGGTCGCGCTTGTCCTCGATCGCCTTGTCGACCTCGACCGTGTAGACGAGGCGGAGGCCGCCCTTCAGGTCGAGGCCGCGGACGAGGCGGAACGGGATGTTCGTGAGCAGGAACTCGCTCCACCCGAGGTCGCCGTGCTTCGCGTCGACCTCCATCTTCGCCGCCTCGTCGCTCTTCAGCTCGGCGGGCGGCTCCCACTTGCCGTAGCGCTCGTCGTGGTACGTCGGGTAGATGCAGAGCGCCGAGCCGAGCGTGAGGAAGAGGACGAAGCCGGTCTTCACCCGCCAGGCGAGATCGAGGGTGTTGCCCGCGCAGAACAGCGCCCAGATCGCCGCGAGGCCGAAGAACGCCGTCGCCCAGAAGACGTCGTAGTGGGCGGCGAACCCGGCGGAGCCGGCCATGACGGCGGCCCACACGAAGACGCCGCGTTTGCTGCGAAGGAGGAGCGCCAACAGCGCGAAGAGCGCGGTCGCCCCCCCGAGACCGAACTGCAAGACGTTGTGGACCATGGCGATGCGGCGCGCCCCCTCGGGTCAGGCCTTCTTCTCCTGCGACTTGTCCTTCGCGTCGGCCTTCGCCTCCGCCTTGTCCTTGTCCTTGTCCTTGTCCTTGTCGCCCTTCGCGGGCTCGGGCGCGGCGAGGCCCGAGACGGCGCTCTTCAGGACCCTGATCTTCACGCCGGGGGCGATCTCGATCTTGTAGATGCGCTCGTCGAGCTCGGAGACGCGGCCCATGATGCCCGACTGGGTGAGCACCTCGTCGCCGACCTTGATGCTCGCCTCGAGCTGCTTCTGCTTCTTCGTCTGATTGCGCGACATGAACAGCATGAGCGCGACGGGCACGGCGAACGCGAGGAGCATCCACTGGCCGCCCATCGGGCTCTGCGAGCTGGTGCCGGTGCCCGCCGGGGCGTCGGGCTGATGGGTGCTCGTGTTCGTCGCGGGCGCGGCAGGCGCGTCGCGACCCGGCGCGGAAGAAGGCTGGGCGTTGTTGCTCACGGCGGCTACCTCGAGGATCGACGCGGAACGGGCCGGGGGTTCGGCCACGCGCTCCAGCGCGGCTGGGCGTCATAGTCACGTTGGCCCATGTGCGCAAGCCGCGGGCCTCGGCGGGCCTGCGGCGGCCCGACCTTGCGGCGCTCAACCGAACCGGCCGCTCACGTAGTCCCGCGTCCGCGGGTCGCGCGCGCCCCGGAACACCACTTCGGTCGCGTCGACCTCGATGAGCTCGCCGAGGAGGAAGAACGCGGTGCGATCGGCCACGCGCGCGGCCTGCTGGAGGTTGTGCGTGACGAGGACGAGGGCGACGCGCGGCTTGAGCTGGACGAGCAGCTCCTCGACCGTCTCGGTGGCGATCGGATCGAGCGCAGAGCAGGGCTCGTCGAGGAGGATGGCGTCGGGCTCGACCGCGAGCGCGCGCGCGATGCAGAGCCGCTGCTGTTGGCCGCCCGAGAGCGACGTGCCGGCCGCGTCGAGCGCGTCCTTCACCTCGTCCCACAGGCCGACGGCGCGCAGCGTCCGCTCGACGAGCTCGGCGGCGTGCGGCGGCTTGGTCCCGGCGAGGCGGTGCCCAGCGAGGACGTTCTCGGCGATCGACATGGCCGGGAACGGGTTCGGCCGCTGGAACACCATGCCGACGCGGCGCCGGAGCCGCGCCGGATCGACCCCGCGGCCGTACACGTCGACGCCGTCGAGCTCGACCTTCCCCCTGGCGCGCGCGCCGACCGTGGTCTCGTGCATGCGGTTCAGGCAACGGAGGAACGTCGACTTGCCGCAGCCCGATGGGCCGATGATCGCCGTGATCTCGCGGTCGGGCATGTCGAGGTCGACGCCGTGGACGACGCGCCGCTCGCCGAAGAAGGCCTCGAGCCCGCGCGCGCGGAGCTTCGGCTCGGCGGTCACGCGCGCGCCCCGAGCCGCGAGGCGACCGCGCGCGCCCCGAGGTGCAGCGCCGACACGAGCGCGACGAGCACGAGCGCGCCCGCCCACGCCTGCCGCTGCCAGTCGTCGTACGGGCTCGACGCGAACGTGAAGATCTGAACGGGCAGCGACGCGATCGGCTGGTCGAGCGACGTCGAGAAGAAGCGGCTCCCGAGCGCGGTGAAGAGGAGCGGCGCCGTCTCGCCGGCGATGCGCGCGACCGCCAGCGCGACGCCCGTGACGATGCCCGGGAGCGCCTGGCGCATGACCACGAACACGGTGACGCGCCAGCGCGCGACGCCGAGGCCGAGCGCCGCCTCGCGGAGCGCGACCGGCACGAGGCGCACGAACTCCTCCGTCGTCCGCGCGACGGCGGGCACGAGCACGATGGCGAGCGCGATCGCGCCGGCGATCGCCGAGAAGCGGCGCATCGCGACGACGACGATCGCGTACACGAAGACGCCGATCGAGATCGACGGAACGCCCGTGAGCACGTCGGCGGCGAAGCGCACGGCCGACGAGAAGCGCGTGCGCGCGCTCTCGGCGAGGTGGACGCCCGCGAGGACGCCGATCGGGAGGCCGATGGCGCACGCCTCGACGAGCAAGAGCGCGCTGCCGACGAGCGCGTTCGCCATGCCGCCGCCGACGTCGCCGACGGGCTTCGGCAGCGCGGTCAAGAACGACCACGAGAGGCTCGCCCCGCCCCGCGCGATCACGTAGGCGAAGATCGACGCGAGCGGCACCACGACGAGCGCGACGGCGGCGACGCAGAGCGACGTCGCGACGACGCTTCGAAGGCGCAGCGCGCGCTCCGTGATCGACGGCGGCGCGAGGAGGTCGGCGCGCATCAGGCCGCGCTCCTGTCGGTCCGCGGCACGAAGCGCGGCGCGCGATCGCTCGACGGGTTGCCCGACGTCGGCGACGCGGCGCTCGCCTCGGCCCGCGCGACGAGCCACCGGGCGAGGAGGTTCGCCGCGAGCGCGGCGCCGAGCAGCGTGAGCGCGAGCTCGGACAGCGCGGCGAGGTGCAGGTCCGTGTCGGCCTCGGCGAACTCGTTCGCGATCGCGCTCGCCATCGTGCACGCGGGGTCGAAGAGCGACGCGCTGATCTTCGGACGGTTGCCGATGACCATCGCGACGGCCATCGTCTCGCCGAGCGCGCGGCCGAGGCCGAGGAGCACCGCGCCGACGAGGCCGGAGCGCGCCGAGGGGAGCACCGCGACGCGGATCGCGTCCCACCTCGTGGCGCCGAGCCCGAGGGCGGCCTCGCGGTGGATCGCCGGCACGGCGACGAGCACCTCGCGCGCGACGGACGAGATCGTCGGCACGATCATGATCGCGAGCACGACCCCCGCGGCCAGCATGCCGAAGCCGAGCGGCGCGCCCTGGAACATCGGCGTGAACCCGAGCGCGGCGGCGAGCGCGGGCTCGACGTGCTCGCGGAGCAGCGGCACGAGCACGAACAGCCCCCAGAAGCCGTAGACGACGCTCGGCACCGCGGCGAGCAGCTCGACGAGGCGCCCGAGGGGCCGCGCGACCCTCGGCGGCAGGATCTCCGCGAGGGCGATCGCGACGCCGATCGACACGGGGCCGGCGATGGCGAGCGCGAGCGCCGACGACACGACGGTGCCGAAGAGGAACGGGAGCGCGCCGAAATGGCCGTGCACGGGATCCCACGCGGCGCTCGCGAAGAACCCGGGCCCGAGCGCGAAGAGCGACGCGCGCGAGGCGACGAGCAGCTCCACGACCATGATCACGGGCAGCGCGAGGACGACCGCCGCGAAGCCGCGAGTCGCGCCGAAGAAGACGCCATCGCCGACCGCGCGCGGGCCGCGCACGTCGCGCGAGGCGACGGCCGCGCGGTTCACTTGCCGCCCAGGGGAGCCCCGCCGGGGCCGGTCACCTTCGCGAGGTCGGCGTCCGCGCGCGCGACTGCGGGGCCGGGCAGCGCCGCGTACGAGAGCGCCGCGGTCTTGCCTTGCCCGTCGTGCGTCGCCCACTTGAGGAAGTCGACGAGCAGCTTGCCCTTCGCCGCGTCCTTTTGCTCGGTGTAGACGAGCGCGTACGCGATGCCCGAGATCGGGTACGCGCCGGGCGCGTCGACGTCGACGATCTGCACGCGGTGATCCACGTCGGCGGCCGCGGCGCCCGCTGCCCCTGCTGCCGTCGTGCTCTCGAGCGTCGGCGCGACGTAGGCGCCGCCCTTCGCCTGCACCGAGGCGAACGTCAGCCTGTTCTGCATCGCGTACGCGAGCTCGACGTAGCCGATGGCGCCGGGCGTCGATTTCACCTGCGCGGCGACGCCGTCGTTGCCCTTCGCGCCGAGGCCGACGGGCCAGTCGAGGCTCGTGCCGCTGCCGGGGCCGCTCCTCCACGCGGGGCTCGCCGCGGAGAGGAAGTCGGCGAAGAGCTTCGTCGTGCCGCTGCCGTCCGAGCGGTGCACGACGGCGATCGCGGCGGCCGGGAGCTTCGCGCCCTCGTTCTCCTTCGCGATGAGCGGATCGTCCCACGTCTTCACCGCGCCGAGGAACACGCCCGCGATCGCCTCGCGGCTGAGCTTCAGGCCGGCCGGCATGCCGTCGAGGTGATAGGCGAGCACGACGGCGCCGAGGCAGAGCGGGATGTGCAGGACGCCGGGCGCCTTCGCGATCTGCTCGTCGGTCATCGGCGCGTCCGTCGCGCCGAAGTCGACCGTGCGCTCGGTGATCTGGCGGATGCCGGCGCCCGAGCCGATCGCCTGGTAGTCGATGCGGGCGCCGGCGTGCGAGGCGCCGTAGTCCGCGATCCAGCGCGACATGAGGGGCGCGACGAACGTGGAGCCGGCGCCGACGAGCGCGCCGGACGAAGACGTGGACGCCGAGGGCGCGCCGTCGTGTCCCGGCCGCGGCGCGCCGCCGTCGCCGCCCGTGCACGCGAGGGCCAGCGCGGGGAGCAAAACCAGCGCGAAGGTCGAGGTCTGCATGGCGACCGACGTAACCGCCGCCTGTGTCGCCTCCGTGTCAGCCGGGTGGCGTCGGCGCGATTCGTCGAGGAAACACCGTCACGGGACGTCGCTCACGCGCTCTTTCGCGGGCTCGGAGTGGAGCACGAAGGTCGACGCGGTTCCGCCCGTGACCCGCCGGTGCTCGAGATCGACGCCCGTCGCATGCAGGACGAAGGCGACGATGGCGCCGCTCTCGTCGGCCGTGAGCGAGCCAGGGCGATCTGCGGGCATGCTCGTCTGCACGAAATCGAGCACGTCCTTCGCCGTGTGGAACGGCTCGCGACGCACCTTCGCCGCGGGCGGCGGCTCGAGCGGCAGCGCGGCGTTGCCGACGATGGCAGGGGCCTTGTCACCGCCCGCGCCCGCCGCGCCGTGACACCGCGCGCAGTGCTCGGCGTAGAGGGCCTCGCCCTCGACGGTCTGCTCGACCTCGGCGCGCGGCGCCTCGGCTGGACGCGTGCAGCCGCCGTTGCCGCCGAGGGCGGCGACCAGCGAGAACGCGGCGAGCTCGAAGATGGCGAAGCGCACGTCGACCTCCGCCCACCCACCAAGCACCCGAGATGCCAGCGTGGACGCGCCGCGATCCTCACGATGTGGCTCGATTCGCCGCGGCAGGCGCGCCTCACGCCGGGGACGAGTGGGGCGAGCAGGTCAGCCTCTGCGACGCAGTTCGACGCGGGCGAACGAGGAGCAATCTCGCCTCAGCGTTTCGACCGAACGCGCTTTGGGAATCCACCCGCGAGACGGCAGGCCGCGACGAGCTCAATATCGACGTCATGGAGAGCGGCGTCATCGGGAGCGGCGTCCTGGATACCGTGCACGCGAACGCGGTGGAGGCGCGGGCCCGGCTCCACGAGGAGAACCTCCGCCGCGAGCTCGCGAGGAGCTTCGTCGCGCAGGGGTCGAGCGATCTCGAGGCGCGCGAGAAG
>DASYCF010000543.1:0-6962 GCA_036500365.1 Byssovorax sp. | reverse complement strand
GTCGTTGCTGCCGGCGCGGCGGCTCGCGCGCGGCTTCGTCGAGCAGCGCGACGCGGCGGAGGCGAGCTATCTGCTGCGCGCGGGCAACATCCAGGGCGCGGTGCGCGTCGCCGAGGCGAGCGTGGCCGACGGCTACATCGCGGCCGCGTCGGTCGTCGCGCCAGTCCTCGAGAGCGGCGTGGTCGCGCCGGCGCGCGCCCGTCGCGTGCTCGATCCGATCATGCGTCGGATGGACGACGACGCGCCGCCGCCGCTCCGAGCCGTGCTGGCCGGCGTGTGCGCTGCAGAGCGCGACGTGCGGTGCGCGCGCCTCCAGGCGACGCGCGCCGCGGCCGCGGGTGTGCGGAGCGTCGCGCCGGTCCTCGCGTGGCTCCGCGACAACGCGCCCGACGACGAGCAGCGCGAGGACGCGCGCGCGTGGCTCGACGCGCTCCGAAGGCAGCCTCCACCCGCCGCGCGCGGCGCGGCGCCGTCCCCGTCGCTCCCGGAGCCGCTCGCCGAGCCGACGACGACGACCCGGCCGCCGCCGGTCGCGCCGTGAGGCCTGCCCGCGCCGCGCGCGCGCGGCTCGTCGCCGCGGCTCGCGTCGCGCTCGTGGCCGTGACGCGCCCGCACGTGCTCGGCGCCGTCTACATGCTGGCGCTCGTCGGCTGGTCGTCCTCCAAGCCAGCAGAGGAGGTGCCGCAGCGGGGCGCGAAGGACACCGGCGCTGGCCTGGTGCTCAAGCTGCTGACGCAGGCATACCACGACGAGATCGTCCGCCTCACCATCGCGTTCGTCGGCGCCGCGGTGGGCATCGGCGCGCTGCTCGGCCTCGCCGCCTGGGGGCTCGTCTGGCTGAGGGCCTCGCTCGTCGGCGAGCGACCGTCGCCGCGCCGGACCGCGCTCAGCGCGGCGCCGATCGTCGCGCTCTTGCACGCGTGGATCCTCGCGACGCACATGGCGACGTGGCCGCAGCTCTACGATCGCTCGTGGGTGCACGGCGAGGAGTGGCAGCGGAGCGCCATCCACTGGTTGACCGACGAGGTCGGCGCCGGCACCGCCTCGCTCGTAGGCGTCGCAGCGATCGCGCTGTGGGTGCTCGGGCCGCTGCGGTTCGCGCTGCGGCCACGTCGCATCGCCGAGCTCGGCAGGAGGCTCGCGCGCCTCGGCCGTCGACGCGCGGTGCGCGCGCTCGTCGCCGCCGCGTGCGTGGTCGCCATCACGTTCACGGGGCGCCACCGTGTCATCGGCTGGCTCCGCGGTGACCCGTCGCGCCCGAGCGTGCTCATCCTCGCCGCGGACTCCCTGCGCCTCGACCGGCTGGAGCCGCGCGTCGCTCCGCGTCTGTCGGCGTTCGCCGATCGCGGCGTCCGCTTCGAGAACGCGTTCACGCCGCTGCCGCGGACGCTGTCGTCTTGGACGTCGATGCTCACGGGCCGATGGCCGCACCACCACGGCGTGCGGACGATGTTCGCGCGCTGGGAGGATCGCGGCGGCCTCGACGCGCTGCCCTCGCGCCTCGCGAAGGACGGCTATCGGACGACGGTCGTGAGCGACTACGCGGGCGACATGTTCCGCCTCGCCGACTACGGCTTCGAGCGCAGCGTCTCGCCCGTGCAGTCCGCCCGCGAGGTGGTGCGCGGCATCGCGCTCGGCCGCGTGAGCCCGTTGCTCCCCTTCCTGCACACGTCGCTCACGTGGCGCCTCTACCCGGCGGTGCGGGGGCTCACGCAGGGCTCCGATCCCCAGATGGTCGCAGACGACGCGATCGCCGAGCTCTGCCGCCTCGACGAGCGGCCCGAGTTCACGACCGTCTTCTTCTCGACGACGCACTTCCCCTACGCGGCGCCATGGCCCTACTACCAGCGCTTCACGACGCCGGGCTACGAGGGCGCGTTCAAGTACGAGAAGAAGGTCTCGTTCGCGCGCGAGCAGATGACGACGCCCGCGAACATCCGTCAGATCCGTGGCCTCTACGACGGCGCGGTCGCGAGCGTCGACGCCGCGGCCGGCCGCGTGCTCGACGCGCTCGACGCGTGCGGCCTCGCGAAGTCGACGATCGTGGTCGTCACGTCCGACCACGGCGAGATCCTGTTCGAGGACGGGCACGACCAGGGGCACGGCGACACGCTGTTCAGCGATCAGGCGCTGCGCGTGCCGCTCGCGATCGTCGATCCACGGGCGCCGGCTGCGCGCCGCGAGGCAGCGGTCGTCCGGAACATCGACCTCGCGCCGACGCTGTACGCGCTCACCGGCACGACGCCGCCTGCGGATCTCGACGGGCGATCCCTCGCGCCGGCGCTCCGAGGAGAGCCGCTCGCGCCGGCGACGACGTTCGCCGAGACCGGCATCTGGATGACCGAGTGGGTCGATCTCCCGCCGGGGCTGCGCATCCCCTACCCGCCCGTCCCACGCTCGCTCGAGGTCGACTTCGAGCACGGCGACGAGATCGTGGTGCGGCGCGACGTCGCCCCCGCGACGATCGTGGCGCGCCACCGCATGGTGCACGACGCTCGCTACAAGCTCGTGTACGCGCCCGCGCGCGACGGAGCGCACTATTTCCTCTACGATCTGGCCCGCGACCCGTCGGGGCTCCACGACGTCGCGCCCGAGGAGCCGGCGCTCGCGCGGCGCTACGAGGACGAGCTGTGGGCGTGGATGCTCGAGGATCCGCGCGTCGTGCGTCGCGATGGCTGGCTCGTGCCCGTCGAGGAGGCGTGGTGAGGACGCAGGCGATCGTGGACGCGTGCGTCGCGGCGACGCTGGTGCTCGGCGGCCTCGGCGCGCTGTTCGTGTACGGCGGCGGCGCAGATCCGCCGACGCCGGTGCCTCACGACGCCGCGACGGCCGTCGCGGCGGCGGCGCCCGCCCGCGCTCCGGACGGGTGCGTGCGGCTCCTGTTCGCGGGCGGCGGTGCGGCCGTCGGCGTCGCGGGCAGGGTGTCGGCGCCAGGCGCGCACCTCCGCGTGGCGGCTTCGGCGGTCGACCGCGTGACGATCAAGGCCGCAGACGACGCGTTCGAGGTCTCGCTGACGACGGCCAAGGCCTCCGCGAGCGGCGTCGAGCTGCGCTTCGATCCGGGCGCGCGCGTGGCGTGGTCGTTCGACATCGACGGCACACCGCTCGCCGCCTCGACCGTGTTCGCGGGCACCTTCGGCCTCGCCGCGCCGGAGCTCGCGAGGGGGATCGACTCGGACGCGGCGGCCCGGCGCGCGCACGCCTCTACCTCGCCGACGATCAACGCGGCGCGTGAGCGCGGGCTCTTCGTCGTCGGCGGTTGCCCCGAGCTCACGCCGTGATCGCGACCCGTCACGGCAGAGTCCCACGAGCTCGAGCGTCAGCGTGCGCCCTTCGCGCGCTCCGCGTCCGACGCCGCGCGCACGGCGGCGATGTACGCGAGGTTTGCCTTGAACGACTTCGCGTAGTCGAGCACGTTCGCGCGCGGCGTCGCGTACTCGAGCCGGAGGTTGTCGTCGGTCGACACGAGGTCGCCGCTCACCGACTCGCCGACGCGCACGGCGTACGAGACGCCGAACGGGTCGAGCAGCACGTTGCCCGTGAGCTCGCGCGCAGAGCCGCCCAGCAGCGCGAGCGAGGCCCGGAGGCCTGGCGCGTCGTCGATCGCGGCGAGCGTCTCTTTCGTCGGCGCGCACTTGTGGAGGCACGCGACGATCTGCCCCTGCGTCGCCGTTCGATAGAGCCACACCTCGGGGAACTCGGAGCGCACGGTCGCGAGGATGCTCGTGAGATCCTCGGGCGTCATGTGGTGGAGCTGCACCCACTGCTGGAGCACGCCGTCGGGGGTGAGGCGCTGCTTCGCGAGCGCGTAGAACTCACGGTTGTAGAGCGCCGCCGCGCCCGCGAACCAGATGCTCGTCACCTCGATCGAGATCACCTGGAACGAGCCCTCGTGGAGCAGGAGGAAATTCCTGCCGTCGGCGATCGTCGCGTGGACCTTCGGGTCGTGCAGCACGGCGCCGTTCACGCTCGAGAAGTGCTTGTCGGCGAGCCGCAGCATGTCGTCGGCGAGCTCGGCGACGTCGGTCCGCGCGAAGCCCGCGTCGCGCAGCGTGCGCGTCGTGACGCCGACGCCGAAGCCGACGACGAGCGCGCGGTCGCGGTTCGCCGTGTGCAAGAGCGGCACGAGGCCGAAGGCGATCTGCGCCTTTACCTCGCGGTTCACGCTGTCGTCGCCCTGGAACTTCCCGTTGGTGAGCATCGTGTGGACGACGGTGCCGTCGGCGTCGTCGGACACCGTGACCGTCGTCAGGCCGCCGGACGCGCTCTCGAGCGAGTCGATGACGCGGCCGTACGCGTGGCCCTGGAAGTACACGTTCGCGCCGGACGCGAGCGCCTCGAGATCGAACCTGCGCGGGCTCACCGCGAGGAGCGCGAGCGCGCCTGCGGCGACGGTCGGCACGAGCGGCACGCGCGCCTCACGCACGGCGAGCGGGAGCAGCCCGAGCACGAGCGCCGTCACGGCGAGCGCGTCGAGCGCGCGCAGCGAGCCGAGCGTGGGGATCAGCACGAGCGAGCCGAGGAGCGCGCCGGCGATGTTCCCGGCCGTGTTGATCGCTGCCGCGTGGCCGAGCGCGACGATGGGCCGCGGATGCCCGCGGGTCGCGTGCTCCAGCGCGACCGGATACGCGGCGCCGATGAACACGGCCGGCGGCGCCATCGCGACGAGGCACACCATGAAGCGGACGAGCTCGCGAGGGCCGAACGCGGGCAGCCCGCCGAACGCCGAGTACGACGCGAAGTAGCTCGGGATCTGCTCCCACACGAACGTGCCCGCGAGGATGGCCGCGGCGACGCCGATCTCGAGCGCGCCGAGCGCGGCGAACGAAGCGAGCGCGCGGCTCCGCGCGATCGCCGAGCCGAACCCGAGCCCGACGAGGAACGCGAACAGCATCAGCGAGAAGGCGTACGTGCTGTTGCCCGCGACGACGGCCAGGAGGTGCGTGTACAGGACCTCCAGCGCGAGCGTGACGACGCCCCCGCCGCCGAGGATGATGGTCGCGACGAGTCGACGGCGCGGGCCGTCCGCGTCGTCGGGCGCGACCTCCTCGACCGCGCGCGGGGGTTCGCTGCTCGGCGCGCCGCTGCCCGCCGCCATGCGCAGCGCGACGAGCGCGACGACGAGGTCGAGGACGACGCCGACCCACGTCGTCATCGTGAGTCCGAAGAACGGGATCACGAAGTAGCCCGTCACGATCGCGCCGAGCGCGGCGCCGAGCGTGTTCGCGCCGTAGAGCCGACCCACGGCGTCCGACATCGCGGTGTCGCCGTCGAGGAGGCGGCGCGCGACGAGCGGCAAGGTCGCGCCCATCGCGATCGTCGCAGGCAAGAGCGCGAGGCCGCCGAGCCCGATCTGCAGCGCCGCCTGGAGCCCGGGTGAGCTCGACTCGCTCGCGAGCGCCACGTACGCGGCGCGCACGACGCCGAGCGTAATCGGTGAGACCGCACACCACGCTCCGATCGCGAGCTCGACGTACGCGTAAGCGCGGAGCGGATCCTTCGTCCGCGCCGCGAGGCGCCCTCCGAGGAAGGCGCCGATCGCCATCCCGCCCATGTACGTCGCGAGCACCGTGAGCGCGGCCTGCGCCGTGCTGCCGAACGTGAGGCCGAGCGCCTTGCCGAACATGACCTCGTAGACGAGGCCCGCGAAGCCCGACAAGAAGAACACGACGGTCAACGGAGCCGCGAACGGGAGCCGCGTCGCCGGCGGCGACGGCGCCGCGACGACGGCGGACTCCGACGTCGCGGCGAGCGCCGCCGTGAGGCGGCTGCGCAGCGCCAGCGGCGCGGCGACGGTCGCGAGCTGCAGCAAGAAGAGCGCGATCGGGAAGCGCTCGATCGTCGTCACCCCGCCGCGCAGGACCAGGATCCACCCGAGGAAGATCGCGGCGCCTCCTGCCATCGCCGCGGCGCGCGGTCCGCGCCTGGCCGGCAGCTCCGCGGTGCACGCCGCGTCGATCGCGACCGCGAACGGCACGGCGATGACGAGATCGGCGAGGTAATGCTCGCCGAGGACGAGCGTCGAGATGAGGGTGAGCGTGAGGAAGGCCGAGGCGAGCCAGCGGGCGAGCCGACCGCGTTCCCACGCCCGGAACAGGATGAGGAGCGCCCACGTCGTGTGCAGTGACGGGACCGCGTTGCGCGGCGCGAGCGACCTGAGGACGGCCGCGGGCGGCACGACGCTGATCGTCGGCGTCGCATCGGGGAACACGTCGGCGAACGCGAACGCGGGACCGGCGACGGGGGCCACGTGATACAGCGCGAAGCCGACGAGGCCGGCCGCGAGGCACATCGTCACCGCGTCGATGCGCGGCGGCCTCGGGCCGCGCCGCTCCACGACGTGCACGAGCGCGATGGCGAGCGGCAGCACGACGTACACGAGCTTGCAGAGCGTCCCGATGCCCGGCGCGCTGGCCGCGGCTCGCGCCACGAGGAACGAGAGCGAGACGCCGTACGCCGAGTCGAGCCGATAGCACGCACCGTCGAGCGTCACCGGGTGCAGCGCGACGCTGAGGCTGAGCCCCGACGACGTCAGCACGACGAACGCCGGGAGGCCCACCGTCGCGACGAAGTTCGCGAGCTTGCCTTCGTAGGCGACGCGCGCCTCCGCGGACGGGCGCGTGCGTGACGCCCGCGCGGCGCGAGCGAGCTCGACGGCGGATCCGGCGACGGCCGCGACGCCGAAGCCTACGCCGATCCACACGGGCCACGCGCCGGTCGCGGGGTGCGTAGCGAGCAGCAGCGCGGCCACGACCGCGCCCGCGGCGGCGACGACCGCGGCGACGCGGCGCTCGCCCCGCGCCGCCGCGAACACGACGAACGCGCCGGCGCTCGCTGCCCCGAGGAAGCGCGACGGCGTGCTCAGCAGCGCGCGGTGGGGTCCACCCACGATGTCCGTCGCCCCGATCAGCTCGAGCAGCACCCAGCCCACGGCGAGCCCGACGAGGATGCGCCGCGCCGAG
>DASYCF010000542.1:0-11247 GCA_036500365.1 Byssovorax sp. | reverse complement strand
CGGGAGCGGCGGCGCGAGATCGCGCTGACCGGCCCGCGGCGGCGGACCCGTCGTGACTGGCCGCTTCGCTGGCGCTGCGTCGACCGGCGCGTCGCCGGGCGGCAGCGGCGGCGGGTGCGCCGACTGCCGCTTGCCCGTGAGCGCGCCGCCGCCGGGGGCGAGCGGCGGCGGAGGCGACGCCATGAAGCGCGACGCCGGACCGAGGCCGAGCTTCGTGCTGCTCGACGCGCGGTCGCCCTCGAGGTGGACGCCGGCCGCCGCGATGATGTGGCTCGGCTGCGGCGGCACGCGCACGTTCGGCACGACCTGCGGCACCGGCTTGCCCTCGGGGCGCGGCTGCGGCTGCGGCGATGCCGACGCGCCGGTCGGTCGCGCGTCGGCGCCTCGTCGGTCGGCGGCCTTCGCGGGCTGGGCGCGCGTCGCGGCGAGGCGCTCGACGTCGGCCCACGTCAGGCGCTGCCGGCCGTCCTCGAGCGCGATGAGGACGCGCCCCGCGTCGGCCGGGGACTCGAGCTGCACCTGGCCGCGCCACGCGACCGTGCAGCGAGCGCGGTCGGTGTCGATCCACAGCGTGTCGGCGCGCAGCGCGAGCTCGTCGGGCCCGCGCGGCCGATCGACGAACGCGCGCGGGTGGACACCCGGCAGCCTCGTCACGAGGTGGGCGTTGTCGGGGTGCAGGTTCTCGAGCGCGATGCGCTCGTTCTCGCGGATGACCTCGCCCTGCTGGTCGCGCGGCGCCGCGTTGAAGTAGCCGAGCTCGAAGTCCTCCGGCAGCGGGGCGCGGCTCCACGCGGTGCGGCTCCACGTCGCCGCGTGGCGGCCGAGCTGCTCACGCCGCGACGGCCACGCCGGCGAGATGGGGCCGAAGCCCGCCGGCTCGACGAGCGCGGGCGCCTTGCCCGCGATCGCGATGTTCGGCGCGGCGACGTAGCCCGCCGCGTCGACGCCGGAGTCTGGCGCGATGCCCACCGGGTTCGCCGTCCCCGGGCCGCCGGCGGCGCGCTCGTAGCGGAGCGGCATGCGCGTGAACGCCGCGGGCTCGTCGTCGTTCGGGCGCCGGCTGCCGGTGATCTCGAGCGCCTTGTCGATCTCGGCCACGACGACGCGCGCGACGAGCGAGCGGACAGGCTCGGCGCGCGGCGCGAACGCGTGGCCGACGACGAGCACATCGGCGCGCATCTTGAACGGGACGAGATCGCTCGGCGCGTACAGGCTGCGCGCCGCGTCGTCGTTCCAGTGGTTGTCCTCTTCGCAGAGGTCCTCCTGCTCCTCGGCCAGGCGCGCCTCGCCGGGGACGAGCAGGAACGTGGCCTTCGCGACGACGGTGAGGCGAAACGCGCCCGCGCGCGGCTGCCAGACGATCGAGCCCACGCGGAGCGGGGAAAGGGAGACGACCTCCATCGGCCGCGCATCCTGCCCTGTCGCGCGCGCTGTCGCTACAGCGGCGATCCTCGAGCGCGTCGACGCCGCGGCCGGCGGGCGCGAGCGCCGAGTCGTGGCCCCGCGGGTCGTGGCGAACGGCGACGCCACGGTGGCGCGCGTGGGCCACGACGGACGTACGTCACCGCGAGGCGAGCGACGCGGCACGACATCTGCTCACGAGCCCCCTCTGCACCGGTCACCGAAGCGGGATCCTCATGTCGGCGATGAGCTACCGGGCGGGGCGGAGCTTACGCGTCAATGCGAGTTCCGACGGATGTCCGCGGCGCGCCCCGGACGCGACACTCTCCTATCATCGATGGACTCGAACGACGATGACGACGACGCGCGCCGCCTGATCGAGCATGTCAATCAATCGCTCGTGGGGCCGATCGGCACCCTCCATCTCGCGGCCGCGCTGCTGCTCCGCCAGCGAGGCCTCCCGCCCGAGGAGCGCGACGCGATCCGCCGCCTCGGCGAGGGCGCGGAGCTCGTCGGGGGCGTGCTGCGCGCGTACGGCGCGGCGGTCGGCCTGAGCGTCCGCGCCAGCGGCACGTTCGAGCGCCTCGCCGCCCCGATCACCGCGCCCGAGCCGCCGATGCGCAGCGCGCGCCGGCGCAAATGGAGCCATCGATGAACGCCCCGCCGGCGGGGATGCCGGCGGAGCAGGATCGAACGAACGGCGCGCGCGGGACGTCAGCGGTGCTCGCCGGCGGACTGCTCGGCGCGCGCGGCCCCGATCGCCGTCTTCACCTTCTTCTTCTCTTCGGGCGGAGGCAACACGGCCTTGAGGCCGAGCGACCGAATCCACAGCTCTCGGCACCAGCCCCTCGTGTGATAGAGGTGCTCGTCCTCCTCGTCCTCGACGCGCTGGACGATCTCGTGGATCTGCTTCTTCACGTCGCGCGGGACGTGATCGGCGCATTTCGCGAGGAGCTCCCAGTCGAGGTGGTCCTTGGTCTCGGCCAGGACGACGCACTCGCACGCGACGAGCTGCGCGGCACCCTCGTCGCCGGCGTCGAGCGCCTTCTTCATCGCCTCGACGAGGGCGGCGCCGACGCCCCGCACGACGGCGCGTCCGGGCGACTCCGCGGCGGCGTCGATGCCGAGCAGGGCGCACATCTCACGCAGCGCCTCGACGTGCGTCTTCGTCTGCGCGAGGTACTTCTGCCACTCTTCGTCGAGGTCGTCCTCGAGTACGCACGTGAGCGCGGTCGTGTAGACCTTGACGCCTCCCATCTCGTGCTCGAGGGATTGAAGGATGAGCTCTTGCAACTGCTGATTGTCCATCGGGGCTCCTGTCTGGTTCGTGCGCGACGGGTCTAGAGACGAAAAGGCGCCCGACCGCACCGGCCGCTCACACGGATGCGGACGCGGAGCGGTCGCGGCGCCGTGAAGCTCGATCAGCGCTGCTCAGCGCGACCGTTGCGCTCACTCGGATCGGAGCTCGCGCGCTGGCTCCGGCTCTCGCCCTGCGACGTGGAGCGGCCCTCTTCGTCGCGCTCCCGGTCCTGCCCGCTGCTGCGCGACGAGCCGCCGCGGCCTTCATGGTCGCGCGACGAGCCGCCGCGGCCCTCGCTTTCGCGCTCGTAGTCGCCGCGCGACGAGCCGCGCCCGCCCTGCGACCCGGACGTGAAGCGGCCCTCTACGTCGCGGCTGCGCCCCTGCCCACGCATCGCGGCCTGACCGTGCTCGTAGGCGCGCTGGCCGTGCTCGTGCGCCTGGTTCGAGTGGTCGTACGCGGCGTCCTCGTGCATCGAGGCCTCCGCGTGGCGGCCGTTGGCGCGGTGTCGCGCGGCCTCGCCGTGATGATGCGCGGCGGTCTCGTGGTGGAAGGCAGCGCGCTGGTTGTGGCGCGCCGCGAGGCCGCCGAGCCGGCCCGCCTCCCGCGCCTCGCGCGAGTCCCACTCGTGCGCGTTGCCGCTCTCGTGCGAGGCGCGGCCGCCCTCGCTCGCGATCTCGCGCTGCCGGTCGGGATCCATCGAGCCAAAGCCGCGGTTTTCGTTCGTCGCCATGTCGACCTCCAGAGGAAGGTGTGACGGACGCGCGCCCCGTGCCCCCGCGCGCGCCTCGGGAATCGTGGGCTCGGGGCGTGAGCACGCCGGGTGCCAGGTCCGATCGCGGCTGCGCGCCCGCCGATCGCGGCTCTCCGCCGCGTGCGACGCACGTCTGCCGCGGCACATGTGCTCGGTGAGGCCAGTTGGCCGCCCGCGCGCGGACGGCGCTCGCGCGTTCGGCCGCAAACGTCGCGCCGGCGCGAACGCCGTTTGCGCCGGCATCGGGGCCGAGTACACGCGGGGCCGCCATGCTCGAGCTCAAGACCACGCCGTTCCACGCTCGCACGTCGGCGCGCATGGAAGGCAACCAGTGGCGGCGCTGGGCGGGGCACTCGGTCGCGAGCGCCTACGAGCTCACGCTCGACCGCGAGTATCTCGCGATCCGAAGCGCGTGCGCGCTGATCGACGTCTCGCCGCTCTTCAAATACGACGTGCGCGGGGCCGACGCGCACGCGTTCCTCGATCGGCTCGTGACGCGCGATCTCTCGAAGATGGCGGTCGGCGACATGACGTACACGCCGTGGTGCAACGCGCGCGGCAAGGTGGTCGACGACGGCACGATCGCGCGCGTCGGCGAGCAGCATTTCCGGCTCACGTCGGCCGAGAGCAACGCGCGCTGGCTCGACGCGTGCGCCGCCGGCTTCGACGTTTCCATCACCGACGTGTCCGACGAGCTCGGCGCGCTGGCGCTGCAAGGTCCGCGATCGCGCGAGCTCCTCGAGCGGCTCACGGGCGCCGATCTCTCGCGCGTGAAGTACCACGGCTTCACGCACGTCGATCTGCTCGGGCACGCGACGCTCGTCTCGCGCACCGGCTACACGGGTGACCTCGGCTACGAGATCTGGATCCCGAAGGAGCGCGCCCTCGGCGCGTGGGACGCGATCGTCGACGCCGGGCGTACGTGCGCGCTCCAGCCCGCGGGCGTCTGGGCGATGGACGTCGCGCGCATCGAGGCGGGGCTCGTCATGCTCGACGTCGACTACACGCCCGCGAACAAGGCCGAGACCGAGGCGCAGGCGTCGACGCCGTACGAGCTCGGCCTCGGCTTCGCCGTGCACCTCAAGAAGGCGAGCTTCGTCGGCAGGCGCGCCCTCGCCGACGAGAAGGCGCGCGGCTCGGCGCTCGCGCTCGTCGGCCTCGAGATCGATCACGTCGCGTTCGATCACGCGCACGCCGCGCTCGGCCTCACGACGCCGTACCCGTTCACGGCGTGGCGCGAGATCGTGCCGCTGTTCCTCGGCCGCGAGCAGGTCGGCTACGCGACGTGCGGCGTGTGGTCGCCCACCGTGAAGAAGTACCTCGCGCTCGCGCAGGTCGCGCCCCATGCCGCCGAGAAGGGCGGCGTGCTCTCGATCGATCTGCTCGTCGACCGCACGCGCCGGCCGTTCCCGGCCACGGTGGCGCCGCTCCCGTTCTTCAACCCGCCGCGAAAGAGGGGCTGAGCCGTGCAGAGCTACGACGCGATCGTCATCGGCGGCGGGCACAACGGGCTCGTCCACGCGGCGTACCTCGCGCGCGCCGGGCTCAAGGTCGTCGTGCTCGAGCGGCGCCACGTCGTCGGCGGGGCGACGGTGACCGAGGAGCTTCATCCCGGCTTCAAGTTCTTGACCGGCAGCTACCTCATCAGCTTGCTCCGGCCCGAGGTCATCCGCGAGCTCGAGCTGCCGAAGCACGGGCTCGAGATCATGCCGCTCGAGTCGACGTTCGTGCCGCTGCCGAGCGGCGACTACCTCGCCGACTGGCCCGACCACGACAAGACGCGCGCCGAGATCGCGCGGCACAGCGCCAAGGACGCCGACGCGTACGGCGAGTACGCGACGACGATGCGCAGGCTCGCGCTCGCCGTGAAGCCGCTGCTCGACATGGCGCCGCCGGACCCGTCGTCGAGCGCGCCGCGCGACCGCGAGGCGATGGCCGCGATCGGCGCGCGCCTCCGCGGCCTGCCGCGCGCCGACTTCGACCTGCTGATGCGCCTCTTGACGATGAGCGCGGGCGACTTCCTCGACGAGTGGTTCGAGGGCGACGCGCTCAAGGGCACGAAATGCACGAGCGGCATCATCGGCACGTTCCTCGGCCCGCGCTCGCCGGGCACCGGCTACGTGCTCTTGCACCACTACATCGGCGAGATCGACGGCGTGCACCGCGCGTGGGGCTTCGCGCGCGGCGGCACGGGCGCGCTCAGCCAGGCGATCGCGTCGAGCGCGCGCGCGGCCGGCGCCGAGGTGCGCACCGAGGCGCCCGTCGCGCGCGTCCTCGTGAAGGAGGGGCGCGCCGTCGGCGTCGTGCTCGTGAACGGCGACGAGATCTTCGCGCCGCTCGTCGTCTCGAACGCCGACGCGAAGACCACGTACCTGAAGCTCGTCGACGAGGAGCACCTGCCCGGCGAGTTCCTGTCCGACGTGCGCCGCTTCACGACGCGGAGCCCCGCGTGCAAGGTGAACCTCGCGCTCGACGGGCTGCCGACGTTCCGCGCGCTGCCGAAGGGCAAGGAGGCGCTCCTCCGCGGCTCGATCGAGATCGCGCCGAGCGTCGAGTACGTCGAGCGCGCCTACGACGACGCGAAGTACGGCGGCTGGTCGAGGCGGCCGTTCATGGACGCGCTCATCCCGTCGCTCCTCGACCCCGGTATGGCGCCGCCCGGCAAGCACGTGATGTCGCTCTTCGTCGAGTACGCCGCGAGCGATCTCGAGGGTGGCTGGACCGACGCGAAGAAGGCCGAGTTTCTCGACGTCGTGATCGACACCCTCGCCGAGTACGCGCCCGACCTCCGCGAGCGGATCTTGCACAAGCACCTGAACTCGCCGGCCGACATCGAGCAGCGCTTCGGCATCACGAACGGGCACATCTTCCACGGCGAGCTCGCGCTGCATCAGATCTTCTTTTTGCGGCCTTCGCCCGGGTTCGCGCGCTACAAGTCGCCGATCCCCGGCCTCTGGATGTGCGGGTCGAGCACGCACCCGGGCGGGTGCATCACGGGCGCGCCGGGGCGCAACGCGGCGCTCGAGCTGCTCGGCGAGCTCCGCCAAGGAGCGCAGGCGTGAGCGGCTTCGACGCGTCGTTCGTCCCGCAGCATTCCCAGGGAGGTGACCTGTGAGCGCCTTCGACGCGCTGTTCGTCGGCTCGTCGCCGAACGCGCTCGCGGGCGCGGCCAGGCTCGCGAAGTCGGGCGCGCGCGTGTGCGTGGTCGACACGGCGCACCAGGTCGGCGGCGCCGTCGCGACCGACGCGTTCGCCGACGGCTTCCGCGGCGACGCCGGCGTCGCCTCCGTCGCGCTCGATCCCGACATCGCGCGTGAGCTCGGCCTCGAGATCGAGGTCCTGCGCCGCGACAGCGCGACCTGGCTCGGCGACGCGAAGGGTGAGCCCGTCACGCTGCGCGCCGCGCCCGAGCTGCCGCGCGCGTTCGACGACGCGGTGATGCTCCTCCGCGGGATCTACCGCAGCGAGCCGCCCGACGTGCCCGCGCTCACCGGCGACGACGCGGCGACGCTCGGCGTGCTCGGCGCGAGCCTCTCGGCCCTCGGCCCGCGCGGCATGCACGAGGCCCTACGCCTCGCGTTCTTGCCCGTGCGCGACTTCACGCGGGAGGCGGGGCTCGACGCGGCCGCGAGTGCGCTCCTCGCGGGCGTCGCCGTGCGCGGCCTCACCGAGGGGCCGTTCGCGCCCGGCACCACGTTCGGCCTGCTGCACCGCGCGGCGATCGACGACGCGCTCTTTCGATCGACGGCGCGGGGCGGCGTGCAGCAGGTGGCCGAGGCGCTCGCCGCTTGTGCTCGCGGAGCCGGCGCCGAGATTCGGCTGAGCGCGCCGGGGCCGCTCGCGGTCGCGCTCGACGACGGCCAGGCGCGCGGCGTGCGGCTCGGCGACGGGACGCTCCTCGAGGCGTCACGCGTCGTGAGCGACCTCGACGCGCGAGCGACGTTCACGCGGCTCGTCTCGCCGCGTCTGCTCGACCCCGAGCAGAACCGCGCCGTGCGCGCGCTCCGGTACCGAGGCTCGGTCGCGCGCGTGCACCTCGGGTTGCGCGCGCTGCCCGCCCTGCGCGGCGTCGCGCGGGGCGCGCTGTCGGGCACGCTCGTCGTCGCGCCGAGCGTCGAGGCCATCGAGCGCGCGTGGGACGACGGCAAGCGCGGCCGCGCGTCGAGCGCGCCGTACGTCGAGGTCACGCTGCCGAGCGTCCTCGACCCGAGCCTCGCCCCCGCGGGGCAGCACGTGCTCGACGCGTGGGTGCAGCACGTGCCGTACGGGAAGGGCGATCGCGGCGACTCCGCTGACGCGGGTCGCGATCGCCCCGCCGTCGTGCGCTCCGTGATCGAGGCGCTCTCGCCGTGGTGCCCCGGCCTTGGTGACCTCGTCGTCGCGAGCCGCGCGCTCTTGCCCGAGGACATCGAGGCGCGCTTCGGCGTGACCGAGGGCCAGCTCGACGGCGGCGAGGTGCGCCTCGACCAGGCGTTCTTCCTGCGTCCGCTGCCGGGCTTCTCCCACCACAGGACGCCGATCGCCGGCCTCTATCTGGCGGGCAGCGCCGCGCACCCGGGCGGCTACTCCGGCCGGAGCGGCTGGAACCTCGCAGGGCAGTTTCTGTGCTCCGCGGGGCCGCCCTCGGGCCGATCGGGGCCGTAGCGTCACTTCGCCGAATGGGCGAGCCGCCGCATTCGGGGGGGTCTTCATCGCGCGCAATGCCCGCGACGCCGCCGGAGGGGCGATCTCGCACTCCACGAAGTGGCGGCGAGGGGTGTAGTGGCGCCGCCGCCATCCTGGATCAGCGCATCCGCGGCGACTCGGCGCGTGACGTCACTCCGCGCGATGCCGGCAGGCGTACGCGCGGAGCATCACGCATCGACGGGAGGCTCGGGAGGCGGCGGGGTCGGCTCAGGCGGCGGCGGCGCGTCGGGCTTCTTCCTACGGCGGGGCTTGCGGCCGGCTGCGACGAGCGAGGGGAACGCCTTCGGGTCGCCCGTCGGACCGGACAGGAACGCCCCGGCCCAGGCGACGGCCTCGTAGGCATCGAGCAGCAGCGTCGCGCCGCGGCCGAGGTCGGCGCGGGCCTTCTTGACGTTCGACGTCTCGGCGAGCGCGAGGGCGGCGAGGATCTGCTTCGCGAGGGCGCGTCCACGCGCGGCATCGCCCGAGCGGTAGTTCACGCCGTCGAGCGCGACGCGCTCGGGATAGCTGTCGTAGAGCTCCGCGTAGCCCTCGAGGTCAGAGGCGTCATCCCGGTAGCCGCTGCCGGGGGCGAGGCGATCGAGCTCGCGCTGCGCCTCCGGGATCTTCGAGAGCGTGTGCTCACATGCCGACTGCATCCGCGCCTCGACCTCGTGCGCCTCGGCGACGAGCGCGGCGTCGAGCTTGCCGCCGGCGGCCTGCGCCTCGGCCTGATCGACGGCGATGCGGAGCTGCCGCACGCCGACGGCGAGGCGCGGCAGGTCGTCGAGCGACTCGATTTCGAACTCACCGATCTTCGCGAGCGCCTCGAACCGCGTGCGGAGGTCGGGCGCCGCGCATCGCGCGCACACGCCGAGCGCCGCGACGCACGCGGCCTCGATGTCGACTTGGAACCAACGAGCCGCGGTCACCCTCGCGAGCTGCGGCGTGAGCCACGCGAGCGACCCCTTGGCATCCGGCGCCTCGAACGCGACTGGCTCGGCGGTCTCCGTCGCTCCGTGGCCATGACCGCCCGCTCCCCTGGAATGCGTCTTCGGCTTCGTCATGCAGCGAGCGTCTCACCCCGGGCGCCGCCACGTCAACGAAGCCGCATGTAGGCATCTGGCGAGGGCCCTCGAGAGTCCCTCAACCCCCCTAGCCCCCCTTCTCCCGAGGGGAGAAGGGGGGAATAGGTCAACCAGGCTGGGATCGTTCACGCGACGAACGACGCGGTCTTGGAGGACCGGTTCCCCCCTTCTCCCTTCGGGAGAAGGGGGGCTAGGGGGGTTGAGGCATCAGCGCGCCTCAGCCGACGACGACCTCGTAGTCCTCGATCACCGCGTTCGCGAGGACGTCCCCCGCCATCGCCTCGAGCCGCGCGCGCAGATCCGGCGCGTGGGCCGCGCCTTCGTCGAGCTCGATCTCGATGAGCTTGCCGACGCGCACGCCGCGTACGCCGCCGAAGCCGAGGGTCGAGAGGGCGCGCTTCACCGCGTCGCCTTGGGGGTCGAGCACCTCGCCCTTGAGGCGAACGAGCACGGTGGCCTTCACGCGGTCACCCCGAGGTTCTTCGCGATGCGCGCGCGCGGCTCCTCGACGTTCGGCGTGAAGGTCTCGCCCATCACGCGCTCGAACGCGGCGATGTAGCGCATCGCGGCCTCGACGCGGACCTCGTCGGGGATCTTGGGGATCGGCCCGTCGCCCTTGAAGCCCGCGTCGGCGAGCCAGCGCCGCACGTACTCCTTGTCGAACGACTCGGGGTCCTTGTTCTGTGCGAAGCGCTCGGCGTACGACTCGGAGAACCAGTAGCGCGACGAGTCGGGCGTGTGGATCTCGTCGATGACGACGATCGTGCCCTGCGCGTCCTTGCCGAACTCGTACTTGGTGTCGACGAGGATGAGGCCCCGCTCGGCGGCGCGCTGCTGGCCGAACGCGAAGAGCGCGGCGGCCATCTCGGCGGCGGCGTCGAAGTCGCGCGGCGTGATGTGGCCCATCGCGAGGATCTCGTCGCGCGAGGCGCTGACGTCGTGATCGCCGTGCTCGGCCTTCGTGCTCGGCGTGAGGATCGGCGCGGGGAGCTTCGCGTTCTTCACGAGCCCGTCGGGCAGCGTGTGGCCGCAGAAGACGCGCACGCCGCGCTGGTAGTGCGTCCAGATGCTGGTCGACGTGACGCCGGTCACGTACGCGCGCATGACCATCTCGACGGGCAGCGGCGTGCACGCCTTCGCGACGAGCACCTGCGGGTCGGGGACGTCGATCACGTGGTTCGGCGCGACGTGCTTCGTCTGCTCGAACCACTTCGCGGCCATGAGGTTCAGCACCTGGCCCTTGAGCGGCAGCGTGCCGAGGACGCGATCGAACGCGCTGATGCGGTCGGTCGTGACGAGGATGCGCCGACCATCGCCCGGGGTGTAGTTGTCGCGGACCTTGCCGACGTAGCGCTCGCCGAGGCCGTGGAGGTCGGTGCCGTCGAGCGTGGTCGCGAGCGCGCGCGTCACCGTGTCCCTGTCGATCATGCGCGCTGCTCTAGCGCGGCCGGCCGAGCGCGAGAAGCCGCGAGTCAGAGGCGGCAGACCTCGCGACGTCAGGCCCGAAGCTGCGCCACGTCGAAGTCACCTCGCGTGGATCGGGGTGTGGGGGCCCCGCCGCGATTCACTCGCGACGGGGGAGAGGGCGCGAGCCCTCTCCCCTGACTACAGGGGGATGATCGGATCCGCGTCGATCCCGAAGAGCGCCGCGCGGAGCTCGCCGACGAGGTAGCTCGAGCCCGCGACGACGACGGCGCCGCCCGGCTCGGTGAGCGCGATCGCGCGCTCGAGCGCGGCGAGCGGCTCGGCCACGACCTCGCCGGGCGCGACGGCGACGAGGGCGTCGAACGGCGCGGGCGCCCTGCCCTTCGGCGACGTGTACAGGCGGCGCGCGGCGCGCGGCGCGAGCACCTCGAGCATCTCGACGTACGCCTTGTCCACGAGCGCGCCGAAGAGCAGCGTCGTGGTGTCCGGCGCGACGGCGGCGTCCTCGAGCGCGGCGGCGAGCGCGCGCGCGCCCTCGGGGTTGTGCGCGCAGTCGAGGATCACCGTCGCGTGGCCACGCGCGACTCGCTCGAAGCGGCCGGGCCACGACGCCG
>DASYCF010000541.1:0-1884 GCA_036500365.1 Byssovorax sp. | reverse complement strand
AACGCGATCGTGCGCTCGCGCAAGATGTCGAAGATCTCGCGGATCTCCTGCTCGCCGATGAGGTGGCGAAGGCCCACCACGCTGGCGTTGTCGACCGGAACCTTGACGGTCTGGTTCTGGTTCTTGTCGAGGATCCGGATTTCGTAGAACTGCTGGCGCTTCCCTGCGATGTCGAGCTCGACGACACGGACGACCTCGCCCACGCCTTGCGCGGGGTACACGGCCTTGTCACCGACCTTGAACTGGATCTCCGAACGAGCCTGCATAACCGTCTCCTTTGCCTACCGCCCCGCTGTGTTCAGTGCTGCCCGGAGGCGGCGCGCGGCGCTTTCGCGTCTGCGCGCTGGTGCTGCGAGCCGGATCTCTCCGGTTCGTCGCGTTTCCTCCGCCAAATTTGGCTGGTTCGCGCTGCGTGGCGGCGGGTAGGGCCGGCTGAGAACCGGCGACCCGTCCCGCTCATTCCGCGCTGCGCGCCTTTCCTTTGTGAGTTGGCTCCTTTTTGTTTCGTGGCGAGCGCCGACGAGAGGGGCGTTGGTTCGACGACCGAGCACCGACTCGGCCGGTTAGTCCGTGGTTTCGCGCCGCGCCGTCGCGCCGCTGACACAAGGGCCAGCACGCTCGAGTTTACCCCGGCGCGCCGATTCTCACACCGCCGGCGTTCCACCGATCTAGGATCGGGGGCGGCGGCGTCTCGCTATGGCCTCCACGCGGAGGCGAACCCTGGCTGGCCCGGTGCCCTACGGCCTCGAGATGCTGCGGAGGACGCGATTCGTACAGCCGCCCGTTCGTACCGTATTCCTACGGCGCTCCCGGGAGGCTTTGCCGAGGGCAGTTTGCGCCAGGCGCGCGCACTCTACTGAGAGGGGCTATTTCTGTCAAAGAAAAAGCGATGGGGCAGAGCGGCGCCGAGGTGCGACGTGAGGTTACTCACGCGCGCGCAGCAGACGCTGCGCCAGGCCCCAGCGCACGCCGCGGTCCGACACGACGAGCGACGACGCGCCCGCGCGCTCGAGCACCTCGACCACGATGACCGCGCCCGCGACGATCACGTCGGCGCGCTTCGCGTCCACCGTGGGGAGGGCGCGGCGCGACGCGAGCGGCATCGCCGCGAGCTCGTCGGCCGCGGCGACGATCCGAGCGCGCTCGATCACGCTGCCGTGGACGCGCGCGCCGTCGTACGGGGCCACGCCGAGCGCGTAGGCCGCGAGCGTCGTCACGGTGCCGGCGACGCCGACCAGCGAGCCCGCTCCGCCGAGCGGCGCCGACGCGAGCGCGGCGCGGACGTCCGCGCGCACGGCGTCGAGCTCCGCGCGCGCCGGAGGATCGGAGCGCACGTGCCGCTCGGTCAAGCGCACGCTGCCGACGTCGAGGCTCACCATCGCGAGGGCGCCGCCGCCCGCGTCGCGCCGCACGACCTCCGTGCTGCCGCCGCCGACGTCGAACACCGTGACCCCCGCGCCGTCGACGGACGCGACGCGGTCGGCAGGGTGGTCGACGGAAGCTACGCGGTCGGCGGGGTGGTCGACGGACGTGACGCGGTCGGCAGGGTGGTCGACCGGGATGCCGGAGAGCGCGCCCTCGAACGTGAGCGCAGCCTCCTCGTCGCCGGAGATCGTCCGTGGTGCCTTGCCGAGGATCTCCCTCGCGCGCGCGACGAACGCGTCCCCGCCCTTCGCGTCACGCATGGCGCTCGTGCCCACGGCGTCGAGGTTCGCCACGTCGACGCCCGCCGCGCGCAGATCGTCCGCGTAGGCGCTCAAGCACGCGAGCGTGCGCTCGATCGCCTCCGGCGCGAGCGCTCGCGCGACGTCGACGCCCTGCCCGAGGCGCGTGATCGTCGCCCGCTCGAGCACGGGCTCCAGGCGCTCGCCGCGGCGCTCCGCG
>DASYCF010000540.1:0-3357 GCA_036500365.1 Byssovorax sp. | reverse complement strand
CGATCGAGGGCTGCTTCGTCTCGCTGTCGGACGCGGCGCGCGAGGTCGGCCGGTACGCCGAGCGCACGACGTCGGACCCCGAGCGCCTCGGCGAGATCGAGGAGCGGCTCTACCGCCTCGAGCAGCTCCAGCGCCTGCACGGGCCCTCGCTCGCCGACGTGCTCGACGCGCGCGCGCGCCTCGCCGCCGAGCTCGACGCGTTCGAGCACGCGGGCACGCGCATCGCCGAGCTCGAGCGCGAGCTCGCCGCGCGCTTCGACGTCGCCGCCGCCCACGCGAAGAAGCTGAGCGCGCAGCGCAAGAAGGCCGCCGACAAGCTCGGCAAGGCGATCTCGACCGAGCTCACCGAGCTCGGCATGGGCGGCGCGCGCGTCGTGGTCGACGTCGCCGCGCTCTCGGGCGGCGACAAGGCCGAGCTCGCCGTCGACGGCGCGCGCCTCGGCGAGGCGGGCATCGATCGCGTCGAGTTCCTCATCTCGCCGAACAAGGGCATCGATCCCCGGCCGCTGCGAAAGATCGCGTCCGGCGGCGAGCTCTCGCGCGCGCTCCTCGCCCTCAAGCGCTCGCTCGCCGAGTGCGGCCCCGCGGGCCTCTACGTCTTCGACGAGGTGGACACCGGCGTCGGCGGCGCCGTCGCCGAGAAGATCGGGCGCGCCATCGCCGACGTCGCGAAGCACCACCAGGTCCTCTGCATCACGCACCTCGCGCCGATCGCCGCGTTCGGCGACGCGCATTTCGTCGTGACGAAGCAGGCCAGCGGCGCCGTCGCGAGCAGCGAGGTGCACCGCGTCGACAAGAAGGACCGCGTCGCCGAGATCGCGCGCATGCTCTCCGGCGAGAAGGTGACGAAGGCCGCGCTCGAGGCCGCCGGCGAGCTCCTCCGCGCCGCGCGCTGAGGGTCCGGTCTACGAGAGGTCGACGCGGATGACGTCGCGCAGCCACGGGTGCACCGCGACGACGCTGCGGTACATCGCGAGGGCGATGCGGCGGCAGCTCGGGTGGTTGCCCGCGCGCGAGCGGAGCTCGACGACGTGCACCAGCTGGCGCAGATCGAGCGTCCAGAGCGCGCGCACGCGGAAGCCGAGCGGCACGAGGTACTGCGCCTCCCACGGGTGCACCTGCTCGAGGTGCTGCCACGCCGTGTACGCGCCGAGCATCGCCTCGTGGTACGCGTCCGAGACGCCGAGGTCGGTGATCTCGCCCGGCGTGTCGAACCCGAGGCGGCACGAGATGCGCTGGGTCGCCGGCGTGAGCCTGCGGTGCCGCGAGAGCTCGCGGAACGCCGCGTAGTCGACCATGATCTCCATCGTGACGCGGGCGCTCTCGAACGCGCGCGGGAGCGGCTCGCCGTCCGCGCGGGCGCCGAGGCCGGCCCTGAGGAGCGACTCGAGCTCGCCCGCGGTCGCCTGCCGCAGGCCCTCGGTGAAACCGAACGCGTGGGCGCGCGCGTCGCTGCCCTCGTAGGCGAGCGCGAGCGCGACGCGCTCGGTCGCGTCCTTGTCGTGGCGGATGAGACGGACGGGCTGCGTGACGACCATCGTCGCGTTCGCGCCCTCCTCGGGCGGCGTGTAGATGGTGCGCAGCACGCGATCGACCGCGTCGGGAAGGCCCGCGCGCTGCGCGCTCACGTGCTGCGCCGCGACGAGCCTCGGCGCGACGAGGCGCGCGGTCGCGGCGAGCGCGCCGCCGAGCCGCCGCGCCTCGCCGAGCGGGCTCGTCGCGAGCTTCGACAAGAGCGCGTCGAGCGCGCGCGCGTTCGCCGTCACGGCGACGGACGTGCGAAGAGCCGCCGGCAGGAGGCCGCGGAGCACGTCGCACGTGGCCACGCGCAGGCTCTCGCCGCGCTCGATGTCGCTCTGGCCGTCGCGCCGCAGCGTGCGCGCGTCGAGCGCGGCGTACGCGCGCGGGAAGACGGCTTCGTACGCGGCGAGGAGCTGCTCCGCGCCCGAGCGGAACGTGGCCGCGTCGGGGCCGAGCTCGGGGAGGTCGACGTAGCTCTGGCGATCGATCGACAGGAACCGTGTGCTCTTCTCGGCGAACGCGCTGAGGCGATGATCCTCGAGCGTGCGCGCGGCCAGCAGGCTCACGTTCTCGGCGACGAGGTGCAGCGTCGCGTGCTCGGCGATCGAAGGGTGCCCGTACAGCGCGACCCAGCGTTGATGAAACGCGCTCGCCCGATCGCGGCCCGCGACCGCGGCGCCGCCGTCTCGGCTCGCGCCGTCGCCCACGCCGAGGAAGCCGTCGGTCAGGAGCCGCGCGAGGCTCGAGCGCAGATCCTCTCCCGTGCGCGTCGCGTACGCGAAGAGCACGGCGACCACCTCCTCGGGCAGACCGACGAGCGCGTACACGTCCGCGTCGAGGTCGGTGACGAAGGGCGCGATGCGGGCGCGAGAAGCGCCGTCGAGCGGCATCCTCGGGGTTCTACCTCGATTCTGCGCGCCTCCCAAGCGCCGCGACGGGCGCGGCGCCGCGATCGTTCCTCTTCGATGGACCGCGAGGGCCTCGGTCAAAGCGCCGCGGCGGCGGAGAACGGGCTCGGGAAGATCTCGCTCCGCGCGAGCGGACGCTTTCGGCGCGTGAGCACCTCGCAGCCGGTCTTCGTGACGACGAGCTGGTGCTCGAACTGCGCCGAGAGAGAGCGGTCGGCGGTGAGCGCGGTCCAGCCGTCGCCCTGCACCTCGACGTCGTACGTGCCGACGTTGATCATGGGCTCGATCGTGAAGACCATCCCCGCCTTCAGGCGCGGGTTCGGGTCCGACACGCGCGGACGCACGTGCGAGACCTGCGGCTTCTCGTGGAAGCGCCGGCCGCAGCCGTGGCCGACGAACGCGCGCACGACCGAGCAGCCCTCGCCCTCGGCGAAGTCCTGGATGGCGGCGCCGATGTCGCCGAGCCGCGCGCCCTCGCGCACCTGCGCGATGCCGAGCTCGAGCGAGCGGCGGCTCACCTCGGTCACGTGCTTCGCCTCGGGCGACGGGTTGCCGATGTAGAACGTGGCCGACGTGTCGCCGAAGTAGCCACCGAACACGGTGGTCACGTCGACGTTGATGATGTCGCCGTCCTCGAGCACGCGCGGCCCGGGGATGCCGTGGCACACGACGTCGTTCACCGACGTGCACACGCTCTTCGGGAAGCCGTGGTAGTTCAGCGGCGCGCAGGTGCCGCCGCGCTTCAGCGTGTCCTCGTGGACGAACGTGTTGATGTCGTCGGTCGTGATGCCGGCGCGGATCATGTCGCCCACGGCGAGGAGCGTCTCGGCCGCGTGCTGGCCGACGACGCGGAGCGCCTCGACGTCGCGCAGCGTGTAGATCGTGACGTTGTTGCTGCTCACCGAGAGAACTCCTGGAGCGCGAGCTC
>DASYCF010000539.1:0-2216 GCA_036500365.1 Byssovorax sp. | reverse complement strand
GCCGCCGATGGGCGCGCGCGCCGGTTGCCCCGGCACGCCTGCGCTCGCGACGTTCGAGGTCGCCGGCTCGACGAGCCACAGGACGACGCTCGCGCCGGTCGAGATCGACGTCGTCGGGTCGCCGCGCGAGGTCGACGAGTGGGCGACTGCGCGCGGCCTCACGACGTCGACGCCGCTGTTCGACGCGCTCGGCGCGCTCGGCGCCACGTCGTTCGTCGTCGCGCGCTTCAGCCACGCGGCGGGCGAGAGCACGACGCAGACGATCCGCGTCGTGTCCCCCGGCGGCGACGCGCACGTGCCGCTGACCCTCGTGCGCGGCGGCGTGAGCAGCGACGTCCTCGTCACGGTCTTCCAGCTCGCCGAGGGCCGCGGAACGCTCACGCCGACGACCGCCGCCGTGCTGCCGGCGTCGAGCGTGTCGTGGGAGCCCGCGAGCGGCCTCAGCGACTACACGGCGCGCCGCGCGGACGCGCTCGCGACGTCGAGCGCCGCGATCGTCGAGGAGAGCGCAGGCCACGGCGGGCTCGTGTCGACGACGAACTTCGGCCAGAACGCGGGCTCGATCGACGGCCTCGTCCCCACGTACTTCCTGCGAGGCGCGACGTACGCGGGCGACGCGACGCCGGCGGCGGCGTGCACCGGCGCGGCGATCACCGCGCTCGGCCAGGCGACCGTCGTCGGCAACGCGTGCCCGGCGGGCGCGCTCGCGACCGTCGGCGCGCTGGCCCCGTGCGACGAGTCGACCGCGAACGGCGAGCTCGACCCGTCGACGATGCGCTGCGCGGACGACCTCGACGATCTCGCGATCGGCGTGTCCGGCCTCACGGCGGCGAACGTGTGGCTCACGCGCCAGACGATGCTCGTCGAGCGCGCCAGCGGCGGCCCCGATCTCTACGCCTCGGCCCAGGCCGACGCCGAGGTCACGCCGATCGTCGTCTCCGGCCGCGTCGATCTCGTGGGCTGCGACGAGGGCCCGATGGGCTCGTCCGGGGGCGACGGCAACCAGAGCACCGGGAGCGGCAACCAGACCGGCACCGGAGACCAGGGCACGAACAGCAGCTGGTACGACGGCAGCAGCGACGGCACCTCGACGAGCGACGGCAACTGGAGCAGCGACGGCAGCGGCGACGGCGAGGTCGACCTCGGCGCCGGCTCCGACGACGCGAGCTCGACCTCGAGCGGCTCGTGCAGCGGCAGCACCGACACGAGCGCGTCGAGCGACTCGTGCGACGGCTCGAGCGACTCCAGCGGCGACTCGTGCGACGGCGGCTCGAGCAGCGGCGACTCGTGCGACGCGGGCGACGCGGGCGACGGCTGCAGCGGCGGGGGCAGCGGCGACTTCGGCGACTGCACGCTGAGCTTCGGGGGCCACAAGCCGCCGCGCGCGTCGATCCTGATCATGGGCGCGATCTTCCTGCTCGCGCCGCTGCGCCGCCGCGGGACGCAGAAGCGCGCCGTCAAGGTCGGCTGAGCGCGGCGCTCGCGAGCGCGAGCTAGGATGTCTCCGTGACGTCGACGACGAGGCTCGGCGCGATCGTCCTCTGCGGCGGCTCGAGCTCGCGCATGGGCTCGTCGAAGGCGTGGCTCGAGCTCGGGGGCGAGACGCTGCTCGCGCGCGCCGTGCGCAGGCTCGCAGGCGTCGCCGAGCCGCGCGTGGTCGTCGCCGCGCTCGAGCAGGCGCTCCCGGAGCTCCCCGCCGACGTCGTCGTGGTGCGCGATCGCGCGCCGGGGAGCGGACCGCTCGAGGGGATCCGGGCAGGCCTCGCGGCGCTCGCCGGGCGCGCCGACGCCGCGTTCGTGACGACGACGGACGCGCCGTTCGTCGCGGGCGCGTTCGCGGCGAGGCTCGAGGCGCTGCGCGTCGAGGCGGGCGCGCTCGCGGTCGTCCCGCGCGTCCACGGCCGGCTGCACCCGCTGTCGGCCGTGTACGCGCCCTCGCTGCTCGATGACGTCGAGGCGCGCGTCGCCGCGCGGACGCTCCGCGTCTCCGCGCTCGCCGAGCACCCCCGCGCGATCGTCGTCGACGCCGATCGCCTGCTCGACGACGCCGCGCTCCGGGCCGCCGATCCCGAGCTGCGCTCGCTGTTCAACGTCAACACGCCCGACGCGTTCGCCGCGGCGATCGCCGAGCACGCGGCCGCCCGGGACCGGTGAGCGCTCGGCGGTTTGCAGCGCACCGCGTCTCTGTGGGACACTGCCCGGAACACCGCTACGCG
>DASYCF010000538.1:0-5996 GCA_036500365.1 Byssovorax sp. | reverse complement strand
TCCGTGCTCGGCGCGCGAGGCGAGGATTTGCTCACGCCCGCCGTCGAGCGCGAGGCGGCGACGCTCCGAGGCGTTCGCCGCGTCGTGCCGGTCATCCTGCCGCCGCTCGACCTCGGCCCCGTCATGGCCACGGGCACGCCGGGCCCCGTCGCGCTGATCGACGTCGCGCCCGAGCGCCCCGAGCCCGAGGTCGAGATCGAGGTCGAGGAAGACCTCGCGCACGGCAGCGTCGTCGAGGCCCTCGAGGCCGCCGCGTCGCCCGAGCCGGAGCGACGGGTCGCGCCGCATCGCGCCGCGCCGCCGGCACCTCCGGCGATCGCCACGCTCGGCTCGCTCGCGCCGCCGCCCGTCGCGCCGCAGCCGCCGCCGTCGTTCTCGCGCGAGCAGCCGGTGCAGGCGTTCGCGCCCGCGCCCGCGCAGCCTCAGGAGCCGCGACGTGTGCGCGGGCCGAGCAGCTACGCGCCCACCGAGGTCGCGCCCGCGAAGCCCGCGAAGAAGGACAGCCGCACGATGTGGGCGATGTTCGCGGTCGCCGGCATCGTGTTCGCAGTCGGCGCGCGCCTGTCGCGTGATCGCCAGGACGTCGCCGCCCCCGCCGCCGAGCCGAGCGCGGTCGCCGCCGCCGCGACCGCGCCCGAGGCGCCCGCCGAGCCGCCCGTCGCGCCCTCGCCCACCGCCACCTCCGCTTCGTCGGCGAACGACACGGGCTCGAAGGCGAACCCGATCCTCCCGCAGGACGTCCCGCTCAAGGACACCGACAGGGTGCCGCCGGGGCAGGGCATGGTCGAGATCGTCGCCGGCGTGAGCGACACGCTGTACATCGACGGCACCTTGGTCGGGAACGGTCCGGTCGTGCGGCGCGCCCTCGCGCCCCGCAAGGAGCCCTACGAGATCCGCGCGGTGCTCCGCGGCGAGGAGCGCACGCGCTTCGTCGCCGTCCAGCCGAACCGCCTCAGCCGCGTGCGCATCGCCCCGCCCTGGCAGCGGTGAAGCAGCTCGGTCGCGGGCTCGCCGCAGCGGCGACGATCGCGATCGCCGGCGCGTGCTCCGGTCGCGGCGACGGCCCCGAGCCGGTGGCGTCCGCCGCGCCGTCTGCGTCGCCCAGCGTCGTGGTCGCGCGGGCTCCAGTCGCGCGCGTGCTCACGGATTTCCTCGCGGCGCTGCCGACGTGCGACGTGGGCCACGGCGGCCTCGTCGTCGACGCCGGCACGCCGGCGCTCGCGGCGCACGCGGCGTGGTCGGGCGCGCTCCCCCAACGCCTCGCCGACGTCGAGCACGACGGCTCGACGTGGTCGCGCGCGCGCGATCGTCGCCTCGAGCTCCTCGTCGCCACGCCCGAGCGGACGCAGCTCTTCGTGGCCGCCCGCGGCGAGGGATTCGCCTCGAAGAGCGCGCAGGTCACGCTCGACGATCAGCCGCTCGGCACGCTGAACTTCGCGCGGGAGCAGATCCGGGTGGCCACGACCGGCACGACGACCCTGCCCGTCGACGCGGGGCTGCACGTCGTCGGCATCCGCTTCTCGGGCAAGGCGAAGGACGACGCGGCGTTCGCCGATCTCGACTGGATCCGCTTCGGCGTTCCCGACGATCCGCGCGACAAGGGCGACGACGACAAGCCCGACGAGGTGTACGGCGCGCCGACGCTGCACGACATCGTCGCGCCCGCCGCGGTGCTCGGCGGCGTTCCGCACAAGTCGCTCGCGCTCCGCGCGCCGGGGTTCGTGCGGTGCGCGCTCCGCCTCACGCCGAAGGCTCGCTTGCGCGGCTTCGTCGGCGTCTCGGGCGACGGCGCGGCGGACGCCGAGGTGCGCGTCCGCGTCGACGGCAAGCCGCCCATCGTGCTCCAGACCTTCCACGTCGAGAGCAGCGCCGGCAAATGGGTCGAGGTCGATCGCGCGCTCGGCGACCTCGGCCGCGGCGTCGGCTACGTCGAGCTCGCGGCGACGCGGGCGACGAAGGGCGCGCGCGTCTTGTTCGGAGACCCGAGCGTCGTCGTGCCGGCGTCCGACGCGCCGACCGCAGCGGCGCCGGCGGTACCTGCCGCGCGCGCGGTCGTCGTGGTCGTGCTCGACGGCGTCGAGCGCTCCGAGCTCCCGCCGTGGAACACCGGGCCGGCGCCGCTCCCGAACCTCGCCGATCTGGCGCTGACGGCGGCGACCTTCGAACGTCACCGCGCGCCGACGACCATCGTTCCCGCGGTCGTCGCGTCGATGCTGACCGGCCTCTCGCCCCGCGGACATGGGCTCGTCGACGGCGGCGCGCGCCTGCCGGCGACGGTCATCACGATCGGCGGGGTGGCGCGCGACGCGAGCGTGCGGACGGCGATGTTCACCGGCGTGCCGTCGACGTTCCGCGCGTTCGGCTTCGCCGAGGCGTGGGAGAAGTTCGTCGAGTACGCGCCGTCGTCCGGCGATCCGGCGACCGCGCCGATCGACGCCGCGGCGCAGTGGTTGACCGAGGTGGCGAAGGCGCCGAACGACCCCCGGATGATCGCCGTCGTGCACGCGCGCGGCGGTCATCCCCCGTGGGACGTGCGCGAGTCGCAGGCCCTGCCGCCGAAGGACTACACCGGCCTCATCGACGCGCGGCGCGGCGGTCAGATCCTCGCGCACATGCGCAAGCGGAAGGCGCGCGAGACGTTGAGTGAGGCCGACCGGACGCGGATCCGCGCGCTCGAGCAGACGGCGCTCGGCGGTCAGGACCGCGCGCTCGGCGCGCTCGTCGCGGCGCTCAAGACGGCGAACCTCTGGGACCAGACGCTGCTCATCGTGACCGGCGACGTGTCGACCGGCGCGTCCGACGCGAACCTCTTCGCCGAGGGCCTCGAGCTCAAGGAGCAGCTCCTCACCCTGCCGCTCTACGTGCATTTCCCCGGCGGCGCCTTCGCCGGGCGACGCGTCGACGAGCCGACCGAGGCGATGGACATCGCCCGGACCGCGCTCGGGGCGCTGCGGCTCTCGTTCGCGCGGCCTTCGTTCGGGCACGACCTCGCCGACGTCGCCGCCGAGCCGGGCGCCGCGGGGCAGGGGCCGCAGATCGCGACGCTCGGCGAGGCCTACTCGGCGCGCTGGGGCTTCACCGTGCTCGCGGGTCGCTTCCCGAGGGCGCCGGCGCTGTGCGACCTCTCGCTCGACGCGGCGTGCGCCTTCGATCGGCGCGATCTCATGCCGCTCACGGCGTTCGCGATCTTCCAGCGGCTCGTCGAGGAGGACGCCCGTTGGCGCGCGGCGGCCCGCGCGCGCGAGCCGGCGACGCTCGACAACGACACGCAGGCGGCGTTGAACGTGTGGGGCGCCGATTGAGCACGGCGGCCGCGACGGCCGTGTCCGCGCGTGCCGGGCCGTCTACACTCCGCGCCGCGTGATCGAGGAAGCGTTCGTCGGCACCGCCCGCCTCAGCGTCCTCGGCAAGCTCGGCCAGGGCGGCATGGGCGTCGTGTACCGCGCGTTCGACGCGGAGCGCGGCGTCGAGGTCGCGCTGAAGACGCTGCCGCGCCTCGACGCAGCCGGCATCCTCCGGTTCAAGCGTGAGTTCCGCGCGCTCGCCGACGTCACGCACCCGAACCTCGTCGCGTACCACGAGCTGTTCGAGGACGCGGGCCGGTGGTTCTTCACGATGGAGCTCCTCGAGGGTGAGGACCTCCTCTCGTACGCGCGCCGCGCGATCGGCCCCGAGCAGCCGCCGACCGGCGCCGCGCTCGGTGACGCGCCGACCATCACGTCGTTCGAGGTGGTCGACGACGCTTCGATCGCGGACGTGCTCTTCACGACGCACGGCGGGATCATCGTGCACGCGCTCGACGAGCCGCGGCTCCGCAGCGCCCTCGAGCAGCTCGCGCGGGCCGTCGACGCCGTGCACGCGGCGGGCAAGCTGCACCGCGACATCAAGCCGTCGAACGCGCTCGTCACGCGCGCCGGCCGCGTCGTGCTGCTCGACTTCGGCCTCGCGCGGGACGCCGATCGCGACGGCGTCGACGAGGGCGTGCTCGGCACCCCCGCCTACATGGCGCCCGAGCAGGCCGCCGGATACGAGGCGACGAAGGCGAGCGACTGGTACGCCGTCGGCGTCGTGCTGTTCGAGGCGTTGACCGGGCGCGCGCCGTTCGTCGGCTCCATCCCCGGCGTGCTCGTCGGCAAGCAGACAGAGGCCGCGCCGGCCGCTCGCGGCCTCGCGCCCGAGGCGCCCGTTGATCTGTGCGAGCTCGCCGACGCCCTGCTCGCGCGCGACCCGACGCTGCGCCCCGACGCCGACGAGATCTTCCGACGCCTCGGCGTCGCGCGCGTCGACGACGGCGACGCGTCGGCGGTCTTCGCCGCGCCGCGCGAGGCGTCGGCGCCGTTCGTCGGTCGTCGCGACGCGCTCGCGACGCTCCGCGCGGCGTTCGACGAGGCGCGCGCAGGTCACGCCGTGGCCGCCGTCGTGTTCGGGCCGTCGGGCGTGGGCAAGTCGGCGCTCGTCGGCCGCTTCCTCGCCGACGCGCGGGCCGCGGGCGCGCTCGTGCTCACGGGCCGCTGCTACGAGCAGGAGTCCGTGCCCTACAAGGCGCTCGACAGCCTCGTCGACGAGCTCTCGACGCACCTCGCGGCGCTCGCGCCAGACGACCTGGCCGCGCTCGTGCCGCAGGGCGCGGCGGAGCTCGCGCGCGTCTTCCCCGTGCTGCGGCGCGTGCGCGGGTTCATGGGCCCGCCGACGACGTCGGATCGCGGCGAGCAGGCAGACCTCCGGCGCCGCGCCTTTCGCGCGCTCCGGTGGATGCTCACCGCGCTCTCGTCGCGCGCGCCGCTCGTGCTCGCGATCGACGACATTCAGTGGGGTGACGTCGACAGCGCGCGCTTGCTCGTCGATATCCTCTCGCCGCACGCGTCGTCGTCGAGCGGCACCGCGCCGGATCCGCGCCTCCTCGTGAGCCCGGCGATGCTCGCCGTGGGCGCCTTCCGCAGCGAGGCCGTCGCCGAGAGCCTCATGCTCGGCGAGCTCGATCGCGCGCGCACCGAGGGCCGCCTCCGGCGTGTGCACGACGTCGAGCTCGCCGCGCTGACCGAGGACGAGGCGTTCGATCTCGCCGCGTCGATGCTCGGCGAGGACGACGAGCGCGCCCGGGCGGAGGCGCGGCGCATCGCGCGCGAGTCCGAGGGCAGCCCGTTCTTCGTCGGCGAGCTCGTGCGCTTCTCGGCCGCGCGCGGCGACCACGAGCGCAGGCCCTCGCTCGAGGAGGTCGTGCGCGCCCGCGTCGACGCCCTCGACGACGACGCGCGCCGCGTGCTCGAGGTGACCGCGATCGCCGGCCAGCCGACGCCGCAGCGCCTCGTCGTGCAGGCCACGCTCGCGTGCCGGCAGTCGGGGCCGCTCGCGCCCACGTGGCCGCTCGCGCTCGACGGCGCCGCGGTGTTCGCGAAGCTCCGCGCAGCGAGCCTCGTCCGGTCGTACGGCGTGCACGGCGCGGACAACGTGGAGCCGTATCACGACCGCGTGCGCGAGTCGGTCGCGCGCGCTCTCGACGCCGACGCGCGGCGCACCATCCACCGCGCGCTCGCCTACGTGCTCGGCGACGTCGACGGCGTCGATCCCGAGCGGCTCGCGATGCACCACGACGGCGCGGGGGATCGGGCTTCGGCGCTCAAGTGCGCGCGCGCGGCCGCCGACGCCGCGGCCGAGGCGCTCGCGTTCGACCGCGCCGCGCGCCTCTACGCGTGGGTGCTCGAGCGCGCTCCGACGCCGTCCGCCTCCGACCCACGGGCACGCCGCGCCGCGCGCGATCGCGCCATCGTCCACCGGCGGCTCGGCGACGCGCTCGCCGCGGCCGGGCGCGGGCGCGACGCGGCGCACGCCTTCCTCGCCGCGGCGCCGGCCGAGGCGCCGGAGGTCGCCGCCGAGCTCCATCGTCGCGCCGCCGAGCAGCTGCTCGTGAGCGGTCACCTCGACGAGGGCCTCGAGATCCTCGAGCGCGTCCTCACCGCCGTAGGCCTCGACGTGCCGAAGACGCCGGCGCGCGCGCT
>DASYCF010000537.1:0-5296 GCA_036500365.1 Byssovorax sp. | reverse complement strand
CCCTGAACATCTCGTGGAAGAGCAGCTCGAGCCCGGGCTTCGTCACGCTGTCGGCGAGCTGTGCGGGCACGCCCGCGCACCCGGCGAGGGCGGCGACGGTGTGGCTCGGAGCCTTCCAGCGGGCGACGCCGAGGAGGTCGGGCGGCTCGGGCGCGGGCTTGAGCGCCTCGGCGGCGGGCGGGGCGACGACCGGCGGCGTGGGCGCGACGGGCGGCGGCGTGGACTCGCACGCGACGGAGGACACGGCGACGAGCCCGAGCAGCAGCGACGCGGAGCGGCAGCGCATGGGCGGGGCTTATACGGCGCTCGCGGAGCCGAGTCATCGGAAGAAGCACGACGTTGGCGGCGGCAAACTGCGCGGAACGTCGTCCGGCTGTTGATCCCCAAGGCGGCTCGCCGTACTCCGTAGGGATGCTGAGCTCGCGCGCCGGTCTCTTCGTCAGCGTCGCCTTCGCACTCGTCGCCTGCGGTGGGGAGCCTCCGCCTCCGCCCGCGCCGCCGACGCCGCCGCCGCCCAAGGTCGAGGCGCCCGAGCCGCCGCCGACCGCCGAGCCCTCGGCTGCGGCGAGCGCCGCGCCCGCCGCGAAGCCGCAGTCGAGCGGCCGCCCGCCCGTCGTCTTCACCGACCCCGCGCAGGTGAGCGACACGTTCGGCTCGAGCCCCGGCGCGAAGATCGAGATCGGCACCGACAAGGAGCGCGCGGTCTTCCGAATCCCGGAGAACACGCTGCACCAGGGCTACAACATCCTCTTCAAGCTCGAGAAGACGGCGCGTGGCACGGCGGGGCAGGTCGGCAAGGTCTACCACATCATCCCGAACGCCCCGCCCGACCCCAAGCCGGTGCGGATCGAGAACACGGAGATCCCGTTCCAGATCGAGATGACGACGGGCGGCAAGAACGAGGTGAACCTCGCGATCGGCGTGACCGACGACAAGGGCAAGATCGCCTGGCAGATCGTCGCGCCGAAGCACGTCGACGCGGGCGCGGGCATCGCGTTCTTCGACGTGCCGGTGTTCACCGACATGATGGTGCACCTGACGACGAAGGCGCCGGCGAAGTAGACAGCGCCTACATCACCCGGCGGACGCGGCGGCGCTCTTCGATCATGTGGCGCGTGATGCGTTGCCGGCCGTCGGCGTCCTCGACGAGGGTCCACACGTCGTGCTCGGGGCGGCGGCCGGCGCACGCGAGGAGCACGTCGGCCGCGCGCTCGGCGGAGATGAGCGCGTCGTGGCGGCCGGGGAGCTCGACGACGAGCGAGCGCGCGCAGAGGCCCTCCATCGTCGAGAGCATGTGCAGGACGACGGCGCGGAACGCCTCCTCGTCGAACGCGGCGCGATCGCCGGCGCCGAAGACGAGCAGCTTGTCGAAGGTGAGGCGCGGCTTGCCGGGGAGGAGCGCGACCTCGCCGAGCTCGCCCGACACGAGGGTCTCGCGCTCGAGCGACGAGATGCGCCCGGCCATGCGGAAATCGCATAGCCCGGCCACGCCATGCGACGGGCGCGCGTCGCTCCAGATCGTGCACGCGAGGATCTCGCCGTCGAGGTCGTCGAGGCTCGCGAGCTCGGGCGAGACGAAGCGGAGCTCCACGTCGCGCCTCGTCCGTCAGACGCTGATGGCGCCCTTGCGGAAGTCGCTGCGCGCGATCTTCACGTTCACGCACGACGGCTTCTTCGACGCGAACGCGGCGTCGAGCGCGGGGCCGAGCTCGGCCGTCGTCTCGACGTAGGCGCCGAAGCCGCCCAGCGCCTCGACCACTTTGTCGTAGCGGGTGTAGTCGAGGCTCGTGGCCGGGGCGCGCTCGGGGCCGTAGAGATCGACCTGGCCGCGGCGGATCTGCGTCCACGCGGCGTCGTTCCCGATGACGCTGATCACGGGGATGTTCTGGCGCGCCATCGCCTCGAACTCGGCGGCGTGGAAGCCGAACGAGCCGTCGCCGTAGACGAGCACGACGTTCGCGTCGGGCCGCGCGAGCTTCGCCGCCATCGCGTAGCCGGGGCCTACGCCGAGCGTGCCGAGCGGACCGGGATCCATCCACACCTGCGGCGCCTCGAGCTTGAGGACGTACGCGGCCGTCGCCACGAAGTCGCCGCCGTCGCCGATGATGACGTCGTTCGGGCCGAGGCGCTTGCCGAGCTCGGAGCACACGCGGAGCGGGTTCGGCGGGTCGCTCGACGCGTCGATCTCGGCGAGCATCTTCGCGCGGGACTTGTCCTCGGCGGCGCGGATGTCCGCGAGCCACGCGGCGCCGCGCTTGTCGCCCACGCCCTGGCGGAGGGCCTCGAGCACGATGCCGGTGTCGCCGTGGATCGCGACGTCGACGCCGCGGTTTCGGCCGAGCTCGTTCGCGTCGAGATCGATCTGCACGACCTTCGCCTTGCCGTTGATGGCGCGCCCGTACTCGAGGCGGAAATCGAACGGCGTGCCGAAGACGAAGCACACGTCGCACTTCGAGAGGGCGACCTTGCGCGAGCGCGTCATCAGGTTCGGGTGCGCGTACGGGAGCGCGCCGCGGGCCATGCCGTTCAGGTAAAACGGCGCGTCGATCGCGTCGGCGAGGGCCCGGACGGCGCCGCGCTCGGGCGACCAACGGAGCTGGCTGCCGACGATGAACATCGGGCGCTCGGCGTTCTTCAAGAGCTCGACGGCGGCGGCGACGCGCTTCGGATCGCCGCCGGGCCGCGGCTCCTCGCCCATGCCGACGTTGGCGGCGGTGGGCGGCGGCGCGTCGTCGCCGAAGTTCATGAGCAGATCGAGCGGCATCTCGAGGAACACGGGGCCAGGGAGGTTCGAGCGCGCGACGCGGAACGCGGCGTCGATGTACTCCTGGATGCGGTCGGTCGACGGGACGCTGACGCTCCACTTCGTGATCGAGCGCATGAGCTCGACGTGGTTCATGTCCTGGAGCGATCCCATGTCGGCGAGGACGCGCGGGCCCGCCCCGCCGATGACGATCATGGGCACGGCCGCGCGCTGCGCGTTGGCGACGGCGGTCACGGTGTCGGTCACGCCGGGGCCGGCGGTGACGGCGCACACGCCGACGGTGCCCGTCATGCGCGAGTACGCGTCGGCCGCGTGGCCGGCGGTCTGCTCGTGGCGCACGTCGACGACGCGGATGCCGTCGTCGAGGCAGCCGTCGTAGATGGCCTGGATGTGCCCGCCGCACAGCGTGAAGAGGTGCTTGACCCCATGCCGCGCGAGCGCCTTCGAGACGAGCCTGCCGCCGTGGACTTGCGTCATTTCCGGCGTATATCACGGCGGGCGAGCGCCGCGTCCGTGTCGCCGTCGCCGGTGGCGCGGGCTCGTCGCGTGGCCGCTAGCGTGGTAGCTTCGCTCGGGTGATCATGGACGTCGACGAGCGAGATCCGGATGGCGACCTCCGGCGGCGCGCCGAGGGGGGCTGCGCGGCGTCGGCCGCGCTCCTCGCCGCCGCGTCGGGCGAGATCGATCCGGCGCGCGAGGCCGAGATTGACCGCGTGCGCAGCGCGCCGGGCGAGCTCGTGCCGCACGACCAGGTCGTCGCGCGGATCGCGGCGCGCGCCGACGCGGCAGAGTGAGCCTGCGCGTCGAATGGACACCGAACGCCGAGCGCGGCGTCCGCGCGATCCTTTCGTGGCGCGTCGCCGCCGACGTGTGCGAGGCCGTTCTCGCGTTCGCGTCGACCGGCGTCGGTCGGGTCGTCCACGTGCGCGGCCGCGACTTCGACCTCCACGTCGCCGGTCATAGTGCGCGCATCGAGGTCGACGGAGATCGCTTGATAGTTTGGGCCGTGTGGCCAAACCGCGCTGCGTGAACGGGCGGTGCCAGGCGTCGACGGGTGAGCCGTGCACGCCGATCGTCGACGAACCGACACGGAGGACGGCGCCGGCTCTCGAGCTGCTCCGATGTTGGGCCAGCACTTGAAGCGCCGACGCCTTCGAGCGAAGGCGCGCCATGGCCACCGTCGTCGACTTCACCACCGTCTCCACCACCGGGCTCGAGTCGTCCCCCGTCGCCGGCGCGCTCGCCGGGCTGCGCGCGAACGAGGCCCGCTACTTCAAGAACAAGTACGACCACGTGTTCACCGTCGAGCCTGCCAGCGAGGCGAAGGCCGCCATCGAGTGGGTGCACGACATCCTCAAGCAAGAGCGCGACCTCGTCATCGCCTCTCGCCCGCTCGAGGCCACGGCGTTCCAGGTCGAGAACATCCGAATCGCATACGTCTTCTACGAGGACGGTCTGTCGATCAACGTGATGTACACCGTGGACGACCCCAAGCAGCGGGCGGTTGGGTTCAAGCTCTCCGACGGCATGGAGGTGCCCGAGGAGCTCGCGTCGAAGTTTAAGTTCGCGCGGCAGAAATCGAAGCTCGCGGGGACGATCCGCGGCTCGTTCTTCACGATCAAGAACGAGCATTGACGCACGCGTCCGGGCGTCGTCGTCTCATGCCGGTTTACCAGGAGTAGCCATGCGAATCGTCGTCGAAGCCGAGCACGGGTGGCGTGGTCGTTGTTGGTTTCTCGCCCTCGCGCTCGCGGCCGGGTGCGCTCCCTCGGTCGACAGCGTGGGTGGATCGAGCGCACAGGGGGCGGGTGGCGGCGAGTCTGGAGCCACCACCAACTCCACCACGTCGACAGGAGGCGGCGCGCCTGCGGGGACAACGACGTCGGCCGGGGCGAGCTCGCCCGCCGGGACGACATCCTCGGTCGGCGCCGGCGGCGGCAAGCCGGGCTCGTCGTCGTCGCAAGGCGGCGCCGCCGGCACCGGCGGCCTCTCGGGCACCTCGACGACCACGAGCACGAGCACGAGCACGAGCACGGGCGCAGGCGGCATGGCGGGCTGCGTGCCCGTGACCGACCCGTGCGTGTCGGTCACCGACACGGACGACGCCGCGTGCGCCGGCAGCGATCGCCGCGGCATCGTCAACGCGTGCTCGCAGCCGGTGACGTGCAAGATCACGCAGGCCGACGGCTCGACGTCGTGCGCAAAGGACGTCCCCGCGAGCGGCGGCGTGACGTGCGCCGTGTCCGACGGCATGGTCGAGGTGCAGTGCGTCGTCGCGGACTCGTGCAACCTCTGCTTCGTGCTGTGACCGCGCGACGTGCGCCAGCACGCCGATCGCGGTCGGGTTCCCCCTGCCCCACCGCGGCCGCTTCGCGCCCCTCAGGGTCCTTCGATCGACTCCCAAGCGGCGCGGAGGCCGAGCTCGTCGATGGCGGCCTCCACATAGGTGCGGTCGAGCCGTTCGCCGGCGAGGCGCACGAGCGCGCGCACGTCTTCGAGCTGCCGCGCCGAACCGCCGCCGAGCTCCGACCA
>DASYCF010000536.1:0-6527 GCA_036500365.1 Byssovorax sp. | reverse complement strand
CGCGAGGGCGGCGAGGGCCTCGACGACGTGCTGCGCGCGCGGGGGGCCGATCTGGTCGGCGTGCTGAACGGCATCGACGAGGTCGTGTGGAGCCCCGAGCGCGACGTGCACACGGCGGCGCCGTTCAGCGCCCACGATCTGTCGGGCAAGGCCGCGTGCAAGGCGGCGCTGCAGCGCGAGCTCGGCCTCGACGAGGATCCCGACGTGCCGCTCCTCGGCCTCGTGAGCCGCTTCGCGTCGCAGAAGGGCATCGACCTCGTCGCCGAGGCCCTCGAGGAGATCCTCGCGCTCGACGTGCAGTTCGTCGTGCTCGGCTCGGGCGAGCGCTGGGCCGAGCGCGCCTTCGCCGATCTCTCGCAGCGGAGCGCGCGGTTCCGCGCGTTCATCGGCATGAACGACGGGCTCGCGCACCGCATCGAGGCCGGCGCCGACGTCTTCGTCATGCCGTCTCGCTACGAGCCGTGCGGCCTCAACCAGATGTACAGCCAGCGCTACGGCACGCTGCCCGTCGTGCGCGCCGTCGGCGGCCTCGACGACACCGTCGAGAACGAGGTCACCGGCTTCAAGTTCCACGACATGAGCGCCGCTGCGCTCGCGCAGGCCGTCGCGTGGGCCGTCTACACGTACCGCGAGCGGCCCGAGCAGTTCCGCGCGATGCAGCTCCGGTCGATGACCAAGCAGCTCGGCTGGCAACACGCGTCGCGCCAGTACGAAGCCCTCTACCGCCTCGCGATCGCCCAGCGCCGAGGCCGCCGAATCCGAGGCTGACCCGGGAGCGCGGCCCTGCCGCGGGCGCGGCCGTATCGGCGCCGAGCGCCCGCCTCGGCGCTACTCGTGGGGAGCAGGGACGGGCGCGGGCTTGCTTTCGGCCGTCGCGCGCGGGAGGGGGCCGCCGTGGCCGCGAGGGCCGCCGAGCGGCATCCCCACATGCTGGATGGAGCGCGAGAGCGCCCGCTGGCGCGACTCGACCAGGCCGACGAAGCCGTTCACGAGCGTGAGGTACGTCTCGTTGTCGTGCGCGTCGAGCTTCGCCTCGGCGTCCTTGAGGTTGCGCGCGTACATGTCGAGGGGCGTCTGGACGATCTTGCCCCACATGTCCGACTGGTGGTCCTTCGCGAACGTCTTCAGCGCCTCGCTGTCCGCGGCCGCCTTCGTCGACGCGGACTTGAACGCCTCCGCGTCGGGCTTCGTCGCGGCGTACGCGAGGAGCGCGGCGCGGCCGTCGTCGACGCCGGTCGCGATGATCTTCTCGCCCTCGCTCGCCTTCGAGAGATCGGCCGGGTGCTCCTTGCGCCAGGCCGTCACGGCGTCCGCGACCTTCTTGTGCATCTCGTCGAGCTTCGCGAAGCCCTCGGTCAGGCTCTTGTGGAGCGCCTTGCCCTTCTCGAAGCTGTCCTTCTTGTAGTCCTCGCGCGTGTAGTACGCGTTCGCCGTCACGACGTTCTTCGCGAGCTCGGCCGCGTACGGGGCGAAGTCCTTGAGCGCGGCGTCGACCTCGGGCATCGGCGGCTCCTTCAAGGCGGCGGCGGCGACGCAGGCGCGCGCGTTGCGCTCGTAGGGCGCGCGCGCGAGGTCGAAGTTGCGGCGCGCGGACGGAGCGACGGCGCGCGCGGCAGCCGAGGCCGCGGCGGAGGCCGACGGCGCTGCGGACGGGGCGGCGGAGGCAGCGGCGGCCACGTGCTTCTTGTCGGGCGCGCCAGCGGCGGCCGACCCGCTCGGCGCCGGCGCCGGCGCCGCGACGGCGGCAGCCGCGGGCTGCGCCGGGTTGAGGCCGAAGCTCGGGATCTTGTTCTCGGACGGCTCGTCCTTGCCGAGGCTCGCGGTGTACGCCTCGCGCGCCTGGAACAGCGCCAACGTGCCGTAGACGCAGACGTCCAGGCGATAGTCCTTCATCGCCTGCGGGTCGACGCGCGCGGCGTTGTTGCGGAGGTTCATCTTGCCGTGCGCGCGCCCGCCCTTCTCGTTCTCGGCCTTCGGCGGCGGCGGCTCGTCCTTCTTGCAGCTTGGCAGGGCGCCCAGCGACAGGGAGGCGAGACCGACGGTGACGACGATTTGGCGAACGTTCATGGCCGAGGATCCTCCGAGATGGACCGCGCGAGGCGTGGTCGCTTCGTGAAGCGACGAGGCGGGCGCAAAAGTCCGACGCGCGCCCGCGACAAGCAGCCCGATGGTCCCACCCGGGCCCTGCGGGCGGCGCATCATGCCCTAGCGCGGCCGAACTGCAAGGCTCCGCCGCGCTGCCCGCCGGATTGGCGCGGTCGACCTTGCGCGCCCGCCGTTCGGACGCAGGATCACACGGTGACCGAAGCCAACCTCGCGCCGAAGGTCCCCTCGCCCGTCGCGGCGGCTGCGGGCGCGCGGGCCGCGATCGCCGCCTCGGCCACGCCCAAGCCCGGCTTCTTGAAGGGGCGCGGCGTCGTCGCGCTCATCCCCGTCTTCGGCGACGGGCTCGCGATGATGCGGCTCCTGTTCGACAAGCGGCCGTCGATCTGGGCCAAGCTCCTCGTCGTCGCGGTGATCGGCTACGTCGTGTGGCCGATCGACCTCATCCCGGACGCCGTGCCGTTCTTCGGCTGGCTCGACGACCTCGGCGTGCTGCTCGCCGCGCGCGTGGCGCTCAGCCGTCACCTCGAGCCGTACCGCTACCCGCTCTTCAAGAAGCCCGCGGCGCCGGCGCCGAGCGCGCCCATCGAGGTGACCGAGGGCGGCACGGTCGCGGGCGAGCGCGCGTAGGTGGCGCCCCCGCTCCGCGCGCTGACCCTCGACGAGCTCACGATCGACGACGAGCGCGCGCTCCGCCACGTCGAGCTCTACGATCGGCTCAAGCGCGCGCTGCGCGCCGACGGTTACCGCTTCCGCGCGCCCGCGCGCGGCAGCGAGCTCTCGTGGGATCGCGCGCTCTTCCTGAACCTCACCTTCTGGAGCGCGGGCGATCAGGGCGACGTCCTCGTGTCCGAGCACGTGCCCGCCGACGTCGTCGTGCACGTCGCGTGGCATCACGTCGCGCGGAGGGCGCTCGGTCCCGGTGCCGAGACGGCGCGCGGGCTCCTCCTCGGCGAGGCGATCGCGAGCGCGTCGGATCTCTACCTCGTCGGGCGGTTGCTCGGCCACGCGCCGGACGCCGAGTTCCTCGCCACGCAGATCCCGGCGATGGCCGCGGTGGCGGAGGCGAACGGCCTCGACGAGGCCGCGTTCGAGGCGCTCCTCGAGTCGGTCGCGGCCGAGCCCGAGCGCGCGTTCGAGGAGCTCCGCGCGCTGCTGTTCGACGCGTCGACCGCGCTCCTCGCGTGCGCGTCCGTGACCGACGCCTCCGCCGCGCTGGCGAAGCTCGAGGGCGCGCGCTTCGAGCCGCTGCTGCACCACTTCGAGCTCTCGAACTGGGTGCTCTACGCGCGCGCCTATGGCCGAAAGGACGACGACTCCCCCGTCGCCGAGACCGACGCCGCGCTCCGCGCCGCCCCCGACTCGCTCGCGTGGCTCGCCGCGCGCTGGCTGTGACGGGCCCGCGCGAGCGCATGAGGCGTTGCCGGCGCGGACCGAACCGCACGCTCCTCCGATCGTAGAAGAGAGCCATCGTCAGGCGCGCCCGTCACGGTGAACGAAGAGGCCACCAGCGGCTGAGGTTGCGGACGAGTCGCTGCGTTGGTACGCGCGGCGCGTGGGCTACGTGTTCGATCCCGACGTGCTGCACGCCGTCGCACGCGGCGCGCTCGCGACCCGCGACAGCGGAGCCGCCGAAGCCGGTCTCGCCGACTCGGCCGACGCGGGCCGCGATCTGTCGTTCGACGAGAAGATCGAGCGCATCCGCGCCGAGCTCGCCGCGCGCTATCCGGGCCACATCCGGCCGCGCGTCGAGTGGATCTTCAACATCGCCGGCGGCGCGATGGGCCAGCTCTGCGTCTTGCACGCGTCGATCACCGAGTACGTGATCATCTTCGGCACGCCCATCGGCACCGAGGGCTACAGCGGCCGCTTCAGCGCCGACGACTACTTCATCATCCTCGACGGCGAGCAGTGGGCCTACGCCGAGGGCGAGCACGTGCGCCAGGTGTATCGGCCCGGCGAGATGCACCACATGCCGCGCGGGCAGGCGCGCGGCTACCGCATCCCGGACCGCTGCTACGCGCTCGAGTACGCGCGCGGGTTCATCCCGCAGATGCTCCCCTTCGGGCTCGCCGACTCGTTCTCGAGCACGCTCGACCCCGTGCCGGTGATGCGGACGATGCGCGTGTACACGCAGGCCGTCGTCGGCGAGCTGCTCCGCGGCAAGATCTGACGGAGCTTGCGCGCCGCGCGCGCATCGTGGACCCTCGGTGCATGGCTCCTATGACGCGTCGAGGTTTGGCTCTCGCCGCGGCGCTCGCGGCGCTCGGCGCCGGCGCGGGGTGCACTCGGAGCGTCAGCGTCGACGCGGCCGACGGCGGCGGCGGCGCGAGCTCGACCGCGACGGCGACCGCGACCGCGGCGAGCGTGAGCGCGTCGACCGGACCGACGGGCGCGGGCGGCGGACCGCCCTGCGCGAACGGCCTCGGCTGCCCCTGCGGCACCGTCGTCTGCGGCGACGCGTGCGTCGACACGACCTCCGACGCCTCCAACTGCGGCGGCTGCGGGCACACCTGTGACGTCGGCCAGGCGTGCGTGACGAACGCGTGCGTCGGCATCACGTCGGTCGCCGTGGGCGAGGCGTACAACTGCGCCGTCACCAGCGTCGGCAGCGTCAAGTGCTGGGGCGAGCTCTACGGCATCGGCGACTCCGGCTCGCCGCTGAACCTCGTCGACCCGCGGCCGGTCGACGTCGCGGGCCTCGAGCGCGGCGTCGCTTCGGTGTCCGTCGGCGAGCTGACCGCGTGCGCGCTCACGACCAGCGGCGGAGTGAAATGCTGGGGCGAGCCGACCTTCGGCGTGCACGCGGCGGACGCGACGTGGACGATCACCGCCGTCGACCTGCCCGGCCTCGCGAGCGGCGTCGCGGCCGTGTCGGTCGGTCGCGACCAGGCGTGCGTGCTCACCACCTCCGGCGGCGTGAAATGCTGGGGCCAGCGCGACCTCGGCGACGGCACGCCCGACGCGAGCGCGACGCCCGTCGACGTCGTCGGCCTCACGAGCGGCGTCGCGTCGATCTCCGTCGGCCTCGACGGCGCGTGCGCGGTCACGACGAGCGGCGCGCTCAAGTGTTGGGGGGGAAGCTACCCGGGCGACGGCACCCGCCACGCCAGCGAGGCGCCGGTCGACGTCGTCGGCCTCGCCAGCGGCGTCGCCTCCGTGTCGGTCGGCGACGGCAACGCCTGCGCGGTCCTGACCGACGGCACCGCGCGGTGTTGGGGCATCAACGAGTGGGCCAACCTCGGCGACGGCACCACCCACGATCGCCGCGCGCCGGTCGTCGTGCGAGGCGCCGCAGACGTCGCCGCCGTCGCCACGGGCTCGAACTCGACGTGCTTCCTCAGGAGCGACGGCGCCGTGCAGTGCGTCGGTGACGCGCTCGACGGCGATCTCGGCGACGGCGACGCGACCGACGATCGATCCACGCTGACCGACGTCCTGCTCACGAGCCCCGTCACGGCGATCGGGCTCTCGCTCGGCACCGCCTGCGCGCTGAGCCCGACCGAGGGCGTGCTCTGCTGGGGCGGCAACGAGCTCTATGGCATCGGCGACGGGACGAACGTCGACCGCGCGACGCCGGTGCGCGTGAAGTTCTGAGCGGATCCGCGCTGCGCTGTGCGACAGTCGCGCCGCATGAGCGCCCGCCACCCGTCGTTCGCGCCGACCTGCGGCGTGTGTCAATCGCTCTCGGGCGACGCGCCGTCCACGCCGCTCTACGAGGACGATCTCTGGCACGTGCGTCACGCGGAGCCTGCCGGCGTGCCCGGGTGGATGCTCTTGATCACGAAGCGCCACGTCGGCGGGCCTGCGCATTTCGACGACGCAGAGGCGCGGGCGTTCGGCCCTGCCCTCCGGCACCTCGAGCGCGTGCTCGAGGAGGTCACGGGCGCGCTCCGCATCTACACGGCGGCGATGGGCGAGAGCCACCCGCACTTCCACGCGCACATGGTCCCGCGCACGCGCGACATGCCGCGCGGCGCCTCTGCGTGGTCCGTCTTCGATCTGCAGCGCGCGGTCGGCGCGGGCGAGATCGAGGTCGACGCGGCCGAGGTCGCCCGCGTGAGCGAGGCGTACCGGCGCGCGCTCGCCGCGTCGCCGCCGCAGCGCTGACGACTTCGATTCGGTCGACTGCGCGGCCTCGCGCCATCCCCGCGCGACGACTACCCTCCTCGCATGGAGAAGCTCCGCGTCGACGTGTGGTCCGACGTCGTTTGTCCCTGGTGCTACGTCGGCAAGCGCCGGCTCGAGGCCGCGCTCGCGAAGTTCGCCGACGCGAGCGACGTCGAGGTCGTGTGGCGCGCGTTCGAGCTCGACCCGCGCGCCGAGACGCCGCCGGCCGGCGCCGAGCCGGTGCCCTACGCCGAGCGCCTCGCGAAGAAGTACGGCAAGTCCACGGCCGAGGCCGCCGCGATGGTCGCGCGCAC
>DASYCF010000535.1:0-1912 GCA_036500365.1 Byssovorax sp. | reverse complement strand
CGCCCTCGGCACGTGGGTCTCGACGCCGAAGTACTACCCGCAGTACGACGACTGGTACGTCTTCACGATGCGCGTCGGCGAGGGCGCGGACGACGGCCAGCTCGCCGGCACGATCGACGCGCGCACGTGGTCCGGCGACGGCACCCTCACCGAGCCGCCCGAGTGCGGCGGCGAAGAGCTGAACCTCCAGGTGTCGATGCCCGCGCGCGGCCAGCGCACGGCCGACGGCGGGTTCTCGTTCTCGGGCGCGAGCTGGGCGCTCCACCCGAGCTCGTGCACGGGCCTCTCGCCGCGCTACACCGGCTACAACCCCGACAAGTTCTCCGGTCGAATCGACGGCGGCGCGCTTCGCAGCGTCAACAACGACGGCGGCCGTTCCGTGAACGATCCCGTGGGCTTCGAACGCGTCTCTTGCGAGTGAGGTCCGGGCGCGCCGCGTCCGAAACGCGCCTTGACGGGCTCGGACGCGGCGGCCAAAGTTCATGTCGCCGGGCGGGCGCGGGAATGACGCGCCCTCCTCCCACGTAGGAGCCACGATGAAGATCACGCGACTCGCCTCTTGGCTGTTCCCCTCGTTCTTCGGGAGCCTGTTCAGCTCGTGGGCGTACGTCACGCTGGCGACGGCGTTCGGCTTCGCCTGGCCCTTCCCGTCGCAGCGCGTCGTCAGCTGGCTCATCCTCATGGCGATCGCGACGCCGGTCGCCGCGGCGCTCGCGAGCGTGACGCTCGTGTTCGACGTCCTGCTCCTCGCGGTGCGTGCGCGCGCGCTCCCCCAGGGCGGCAAGGCGTGGCGCATGGCGGCGCTCGCGCCGCTGTTCGTCGGCGCGAGCTACGTGTTCTTCCGCCCGAGCATCCTCGGCGGCGTCGCGGGCCTGTTCCTCACGCTGATCGTGCCCGTCCTCGCGAGCGGCCTCGGCGTCCGCATCGCCCTCGGCGAGCGCGTCGAGTCGAACAAGAAGAAGTAGCCGCGCCGCGGGATCCGTCCGTCGAGGCGTCGAGGGAGACCTCGGCGCCTCGCGTCGTTTGTCCCATCTACGTCAAGAGGCGCGACCACGACACGTCGAGCGCGAACGTGCCGATTTGATCGCGCGAGACCGCGGCAACGGCCGGCAGGCTCCCGCACCACACGAGGCTCACGCGCCCCTCGTCGGGCTCGATGCGCAGCGTGACGAGCGCCGCGTCGAGCGAGAGCGCGCGCACGCCCGGCGGCCGGACGGTGAGCCGCGGCGCCTCGCCGGGCAGGTTGAACCGCACCTCGGGCGCGCGCGGGTGCAGGTGCTTCAAGATGACGAGCTCGTCGCCGCGCAGCCGCTCGCACGCGAGCCCCGGCGACGCGCCTTGCAGCAAGCGCGGCATCGGCCGTGACCACTTGAGCTCGCGCAGGCCGAGCAGATCGTCGCCGTCGGCGAACGTCGACTCCCGAATGGGGCGCTCGGGGTCATCGTGCCGGAGGAGCGACTGCGCGGCGCGCACGAGCCGCGGGTAGCGCGCCGGGTGTAGCCAGCCGAGCCGCCCGGGCATCGGCGCGTCGATCCAGCGCATCGCGCTCGGCGCGAAGAGGCGCGCCGGCGTGAGCAGATCCCCCGGATCCTCGACGAGCGGGAGCTTCGCGCCGTCGGCGCGCGCGCGATCACGGCCCGCGCCAGCGGAGCCGTGGGGAGCGACGTCGACGAACCACGCGCGGCCCGCGGGGTTTCGCGCGTATTGATAGAGCCCGCGCGGCTTCCTCTGCCACTGCGCCTGCACCTCGTCGGACACCGGCTCGAGCGCGTCCTGCGCGTGCTCGTCGTAGCCGCCGTAGGCGACCGCGTCGCCGAGCTCGACGGACTCGAACGGCTCGGGCGACGTGAAGCTCGGCGTGTCGCCCTTCATCTCGACGCGCCGCTCGCCGACCACGCGGAGCTGCCGCGCG
>DASYCF010000534.1:0-7530 GCA_036500365.1 Byssovorax sp. | reverse complement strand
CGAAGCCCTCGACGTGCTCGGCCTCCTTCTCGAGGAACGACTTCGGGATGAAGAGCGGGAAGTACGCGTTCTTGTGGCCGGTCGCCTTGAAGCGGGCGTCGAGCTCGCGCTGGATGTTCTCCCAGATCGCGTAGCCCCACGGCTTGATGACCATGCAGCCGCGCACCGGCGAGCTCTCGGCGAGGTCGGCCGCGCGCACGACCTGCTGGTACCACTCGGCGTAGTCCTGCTCGCGCGTCGGCGTGATCGCGGTCTTCGCCGCGCCGCCGCCGCCCTTTTGCTGCTGCTGTTGCTCGTTCTTGGCCACGCGCGGACCGTAGGCGAACTCGGCCGCGGATAGAAGGCGCCGCGCCGATCAGCCGACCTGCACCTGCTTGGCGTCGGCCTTCACGAGCGTCTCGGCCGAGACGGCGGCGTCGTTCGACTCGAGCGTGAGCTCGCGCGCGGCCACGACGTCGATCTCGCCGGCCTCGACCTCCTCGGGCCCGTCGACGCGGCGGATGACGCGCTTCGCGCGGCGGATGATGCGATCGGCGATGCGGTCGACGTCGCCGCCGGCGAGCTCGAGGCGGGTGACCTCGGCGAGGTAGCGGCGCGCGACGAGCACGCCCTCGGCGAGGCCGGCGCGCGCGCGGGAGGCGCGGATCGAGAGCTCCTCGGCGGCGACGCGCACGAGGCTCGGGGACGAGAGATCCACGCCGTGCTCCGCCTCGATCCGCAAGCGCTCGCCGGCGCGGAGCTCGACGTCGCGATCGAGCGAGAGCGTCGTGACGGCGTGCGCGTCGAGGACGTGGAGCACGAACCACCGCGCGCCGACGGCCGCGATCACCGCGCGATCGCCGACCTCGGGCGCGACGAGGCAGCTCACCGCCCGCGACGCCGCGCGCGCGGCGCCGTCGACGCGGACGACGAGCGCGCCGTCACCCGACGACACGATCTCGCCGACGACGAGCCCGACGGGTCCGCGGTGGATCATCGCGCCTCTACCTCTTCGCCTCGAAGCGCTCGGCCTCGGCGAGGTCGGCGTCGTCGCCCACGGCGAGCCCCTTGCCGTCCCAGCGCGTCGCCGCGTCCTTCACGCCGTGGAGGCGCGTGCGGAAGAGGCGCGCGCCCTTGAACTCGGCCGCCGACACGTCGGCGTGCGTGAGGTCGGCGTACGTCATCTTCGCGCCGTTGAAGCGCGCGCCGATGCAGACGGCGCGCTGGAAGATCGCCTGCTCGAGGTTCGCGTCGACGAAGTCCGCGCCGGGCGCGTCGGCGCCGACGAACAGCGCCTGGAAGAGGTTCGCGCCGCGAAAGCGCGCGCGCGCGAGCTTCGCGTCGATGAAGATCGCGTTCGTCGCCTCGGCGCCCTCGAAGTCGGCCCCGTCGAGCGCCGCGCCGAGGAAGCTCGCCTGCGACACGTTCGCGCCGACGAAGCGCGCGCCCGTGAAATCGGCACCGGCGAACTGCGACATCCGCAGGTCGAGGCCGGAGAGATCCTGCGCGCCGAACTTCGCGTCGACGAAGACCGCCTTCTCGAAGCGCGCGCCCGCGAACGTGCACGTCGTGAGGTCCGCCTTCTGCACCGTGCTCATGTCGAAGAAGGCGCCCGTGAGGTCGACGCGCGAGAGGCGGCACTCTGCGACGACGACGCGCTCGAGGCTCGCCCCCGCGAGCGACACGTCGTCGAAGCGCGAGTCGAACCACGTGGCGCGCGCGAGGTCGGCGCCGGCGAGGTTCGCGCCCGTGAAGCCGACGGCGGCGGCGGCGACGCGCGTGAGCTTCGCGCGGCGGAGGTCGGCGCGCTCGAACGTACAGCGGTGGAGCTTCGCGCGGCCCCACGACGAGTCCAACGCGGCGACGTCGGTGAACGTGCAGTCCATGAACACCGACTCGGTGAAGCGCGCGCCGGCGAGGTTCGCGCCGGTGAAGCTCACGCGCTCGAAGACGCCGCCGCCGAGCTCGGCGCCCGCGAGGTCGACGCCGTCGAGGCGCTCGTCCGAGATCGGATCGCCGTGACGGACGCGATCGACGAGGCTAGCCCGATCCATCGGGCCTCTTGGGGGTCACGCGCGTGCGCTTCACGTTCGCGCCCTTCATGCTCGTGGCCGTATCGCCGACCGAGCGGGCGAAGTCGACCGCGAAGAGGTTCGCGTCGACGAACGAGGTGCCGCGGAGCGACGCCTTCATCAGCGAGCCGCCGAGCAGGTCGATCTGCGACATGTCCGCGGCGTCGAGGTTCGTCTTCATGAAGCGGGCCTTGCGCGCGTACGCCCGCGCGAACGTCGCGCCGGTCGCGTGGCTCTCGCTGAGATCGGCCTCGTCGAGGCGCGCGTCGCTGAAGTTCGCGCGGTCGAGCGCGGTCGAGCGCAGGTTCGCGCGGCTGAGGACGGCGCGCGAGAAGTCGGCGCCCGACAGATCCGAGTCCTTCGCCACGCGCATCCGCGCGCCGCGCGCCTCGACGAAGATGGCGCCGGCGCCCTTCACCGTCATGAACGACGCGCGCTCGAGCATCGCCCCCGTGAAGTCCGCGCCCGTGAGGTCGGTCTCGAGGAACAGCGCGCGCTCGAGGTCGGCGCCGGCGAAGCGCGTCCGCGCGAACGAGTTCTTGAGGAACCTCGCCCCGGCGAGCCGCGCGCCCGAGAAGTCGCTGTCGGCCGGGTCGGCGTCGAGAAAATTGGCCTTCTTGAGCTCGGCGCCGACGAGCCGCGTCTCCTTGAAGCGCGCGCCGACGAGGATCGCCTGCGTGAGATCGGCGCCTTCGAAGTCGGCGCCGTGCAGCGTCGCGGCGGCGAGGTTCACGAGGCGGGCGCGCGCGCCGCGCAGGTTGGCCCCGCGCAGGTTCGCGCGCGTGAGCACGGTCTCTTCGAGGAGCGCGCCCTCGAGATCCGCGCCCTCGAGGTTCGCGCGCTCGAGGAACGCGCCGCGCAGATCGACGCCCTTCGCGACGAGGCCGCGCAGATCGGCGCCCGTGAAATCGCAGCCGGCGAACGCGACGCCCTCCTTCGCGCCGAGCTCGATGCGCACGCGCGCCCGCGCCGACTCGTCCTCGTCGAGCTCGTCGACCTCGGGGAAGTGCTGCGCGTAGCGGCGGTAGACCTTCCACGCGTGGTCGCGCGCCTGCTTCAGCTGGCCCTCGACGCGCACGAGCGCGGCGTCGGCGCCCTTCACCTCGAAGCCCTTGCCCTTCGCGACCTCGAGCTCGGTTCGCGCGGCCTCGATGCGCGCCTCGAGGTCCATCTGCGGCGGGCCGCCGCCGTCCTTCGCGCTCTTCGCCATCACCTCGGCGTAGTCGACGCCGTGCGCGGCGAGCTTCTGCTTGGCCTCGACCTCGTGCGCCGCCTTCGCGGCGAGCGCGTCGGCCTTGAGGGCGTCGATCTGCCTGCGCATGTCGCCGGCGCCGGCGAGCGCCTCGTCGACGTCCATGTCGAGGTCGATGTCGGGCGGGAGCGGCGGGAGGTGCTTCTCGAGGTCGAAGCCGCGCGCGCGGAGCTTCTCGCGCGCGGACTCCATCTGCCGCTCGAGGCCGCGCCGACGGTTCGCGTGCCCGAGGTGCTCGCTCGGCTCGTGGTCGGGGCGGAGCTCCTTCAACAGGTCGCCGATCGACGCCTGCTCGCCGGGAACGAGGTCGTGGTCCTGGAGCGCGGCGAGCGCGCCGCCCTTCCGCGCGAGGCGCCGCGCGAGCACCTCCTCGTAGTGCGCGACGGTGCGCGGCGCGGCGGCGTCCTCGCAGCCGACGAGCAGCACCGACACGTCCGCCGCGTCGTCCTCGTCGACGGTGAGCATGCCACGGAAGACGAGCATGCCGAGATCGCGGTGCGGGAAGAGGTGCACCGTGTCGACGCGCGTCTCGAGCTCGCGGAGCGCCTCGGACGTGCGCTGTCGGATGAACGCGCGCCCGCGATAGCCAGGCAGCCTGCCCTCGAGCGTGCGAATCGAAGGGTGCATGTTCTGAATCGAGAACTCTTCGTCTCCAGAGAACCAGCCGGGCAGCCATTGATCCCGCGGCGCCGACTGGAACACCGTCCAGTCGAGATCGCGCGCGAGGCCGGGGAAGACCTCCTTGAACCAGGCGCTGTCGTAGGTGCCCATCTTCGAGAAGCGCTGCGGCCACGTGATGTCGGTCGGGGCGAAGCCCGCGGGCGTCGGCCGGTCGCGCGGCGTCTTCACGAGCGCGCTCGGGTCCTCGACGTTCGGCAGCGGGTGCACCTCGCGGTCGTCGAGCGTGATCGGCGCGGCGCCCTTGCCGACGGGGTTCTCGGGCACCTTCTCGCCGCCGAAGGCCGTGCGCCACGAGACCGGCATCTCGACGAACGGCACGGGCGGCGACGAGCCGTTGCGCTCCCAGTGCCGGTCGCCGACGACGGTCAGCGACTTGTCGATCGGGCCGAGGCGCACGCGCACCTGGACGGCCGGCTGCGGACCGCCGTGCGCGTACGCGCGGCCCGTGACGAGCAGCTCCCCGTGCTGCTTCGACATGCCGAGATCGAGCACGCCGTCGCGGCCGAGCTCGTCGGACGCGGCGCGCCAGAGCAGCGGCTCCTGCACGAGCTTGCGCGGGCTCGTGAGCCGAAAGGCCGCCATCGTCGTGACGACGAGGTAGTGCGTGTGGTCGTGCTCGAACGTGCGGTGGAGCGCGCCGAGCAGCTGGGGCTTGATGACCTTCAACGGTCTGGACGACTAGAGGACGCTCGTGAAGGCGTGGTTCCAGGCGGCCATGCCGACGTCGCACGACTCGACGCCGTGCTCGTCCGTGTGCACGGCGCTCTCCTTCGCGTGGATGACGCGCGTGAGGACCTCCATCACGTGCTCCTCGGACTTCATCGCGTGCGTCATCGCCTTCATGGGGCCGAACTCGGCGTGGAAGCCCGCGTGCGCCTCGACGAGCAGTCCGCCGAACACCTCGAACTTGGCTCCGCCGAACGCCTCCAGCGCGACGCCGACCTTGATGTCGACCATGCCGCCGCCGGTGAACTCCATCTTCTCGCCGAGGACGAACGAGTTGTCCGTGTTCTTGTGCTCGATGTGGAGACCCGCGATGGTCCACTCGCTCGAGGGCGCCTCGATGGTGACCTCGGTCGCCGACTTGATCTCGATCGACGAGCCGGTCGACTCGATCGTGATCTCCCCGTCGGCCTCGAGCTTGAGCTCGCCGTCGATGTGATGGTTCGCGTCGGCGTGCACGGTGAAGGTGTAGTCGCCCGTGTACTCGTGCGTGCCGGTGCCGGTGATCTTCGTGAGGAGGTCGCCCTCGATCTGCTTCGTCTGGTTGCCGAGGACCTTCTTGAACTCGTTCGAGTTGAAGTACTTCTCCACGTCGGCGTCGACCGTGTGCTTGAACGTCGCGAGGTACTTGCGCTCCACGGCGCCGGTGATCTGGACGAGCTTGTTGCCGATGACCTTCTCGGTGAGATCACCGACGACGTGCTCGAGGCGATCGCCCTGCACCTTGATCGTGCGGTCGCCGCCGATCTTCACGAGGTTGTCGCCGCTCGTGTTCTGGAAGAGGTGCGCGCCGTCGCGCGGAGCGCCCATGTGGAGGAACGTGCCCTGCGTCGGCGTCGAGAAGCAGGTGTATTGACTGCCCTCCTGATCCTCCATCTCGAAGCGGTTCAGTCCGCCCGTCTGGATGACGTTCTTCGAGAAGTTCGAGAGCGTGACGGGGCTCGGCGTGACCGCGTTCGGGCCCACGCCGGCGATCACGGGGCGATCCGGATCGCCGCCAAGGAAGATGAGCAGGACCTCGGTCGCCTTGCGGAGCGGGAAGTGGAACCCCTCGGGGCTGCCGCCGTGCGGCTGCAGCATGCGGACCCACATCGAGGCCTTGCCGTTCTTGAGGTCGCCCTCGTCGAACTTGAGCTTGACCTTGTAGCGGCCGTTCTCGTCGATCTGCGCGTAGTCGGTGTCGGCCTCGCCGTCGACGACGGCGTTCTCGACGCTGTAGATGCGCGGCACCGCGGTCGCGCACGCGGGCCTGTACTGCACGCCGGAGCGGATGGCGCGGATGCTCACGCGGTAGACCTCCCCGTGCTGGAGGCCGAGGAGCTCCTTGAGCTCGGGCGAGTTGCCCGATTGATTGCCGTGGTGCTCGGTGTGCGTGAGCAGATACGCCTGGTTCAGCTGCGCGCGCGGGTGATCCTCGAGCGTGAACAGATAGCCAGGGTGGAGGTCGAGCTGGTTGCCGCTCGCGGTGAAGACCTCCTTCTTCGCGAGGAGCTCCTGGGCCCGGATCTTCGCGAGTCGCGCGCCCTCCATCGGCGTGAGGAAGTTGTCGCCGTAGCGCACGATGTCGTCCGGCCCGTTCGACACGACGTCGTGGCTGCCCTTCAGCGTGAGGTTCGGCTTGATGTAATCGTAGTCGGTGAGCTCCACCTTTCCGGGGAGCGCGCTCTGCTTCACGCGGAAGACGTGCAGCGACGGGGGCCCGGCGACGTCGTGCCCGAGCAGCGGGAAGAAGCGCACCGGGTGATCGAACGCGGTGGGGTGTCCGCCCTTCGCGTCGGTGATGACGAGCTTCTCCTGCTCGTCGCCCTGCTCGAAGAAGTAATAGATGCCGTCGCGCTCCATCCAGCGCGAGACGAACGCGAAGGAGCTCTCGCGGTACTGGCAGACGTGATCGAGCGTCGGATAGGCGCCCTCGAGCTTCATCTCGTAGTCGTCGGGGCCGAAGCCCGCGCGCCTCAGCACGTCCTCGATGATCTCGGGGATGCTCTGCGCGACGAACACGCGGCTGTGCTCCGAGAGGGTGAGCTGCCAGAGGCGCGGCCGCAGCGACAGGCGGTAGATGCTGTGGCCGCTGTACTGGTTCATCAGCTCGATCGACGAGATGACGCCGCTCACGGGCATCTCCTCGCCGCGCGTCGTGTGGAGGGTCGCGCGGCGACCCACCGCGTCGTCGAGCTCGATCTCGGCGACGTCGGGCACCATGACGTCGACCTCGAAGAGGTACGGCCGCGAGAGCTCCTCGACGCCCTTGAACGCGACCACGCGCGCGCCCACGGGGAGTGCCTTCGAACGGATGATGAAGAGGTCGTCGCTCATGGGTGTGTTCCTTCTTCTATCGAGCCGCAGCTGAGCTCTCGCCTATCTGTCCGGGTCCACGAGAAGACACGAACCGCGCCAACCACGCAAGGCGACGCCCGGCCGCCTCCCGAGCTTTCGCGTTCGAGCGCTGGGGCGCGTGGTACCGTACGTGCAATGCCGAGGGCGCGCCGCGCGCCACGCGCGAGTCGGAGGAGCTCATGGAGAACGTCGCTCGTCGGTTGGTCTCGTCGGACGCCACGCACGAGGTCGGCTCGATCACGCGGATCGACGGCGCGCGCTGCTTCGTCGCGACCGACGCCGGGGCGATGACCGCCGCGCGCGCGCCGAGCTGCCTCGTCGCGCCGGAGGTCGGCGACCTCGTGCTCGTGACGGCGCTCGCCGCGGGCGCGTGCTTCGTCGTCGCGGTCCTCGAGCGCGAGGCAGGTGCGACGGCGTCGATCACGGCAGAGGGCGACATGGCCATCCGCCTGCCCCACGGGCGCTTGTCCCTCGCTGCCGAGGGCG
>DASYCF010000533.1:0-6736 GCA_036500365.1 Byssovorax sp. | reverse complement strand
CGCTCACGTGGCCGTCCTTCTCGAGCATCGCGAACGGGGCGCCGTCGCGGAGGCGCGTCACGCGGCCTGCGCCGTCGAGCACGAAGCGCGGCTCGCCGTTCACCTTCACGACGCCGTTCTCCTCGATCGACACCACCATGTCGCCGCGTTGCCAGCTCGCGATGGGGAACTCGATCGCGCCTCCACCCTCGGCCCAGTGCGGCGGCGGCGTCCGCGCGCACGCGCTCGCGGCCACGGCGGCGACGATCGTCAGCGCGCGCTTCATGACGATGACCCCTGCGTGGCGGCGGCCCGCTCCGCGCGACCGGCGGCGATCGAGAGCGCGGAGAACGCCGCGAGCGCGATCGTGATCACGCAGCCCGCCGCCCAAGGGGCGAGCGACGGCAGCGCGACGGCGGCCGCGGCCGCGCCGACGGCGAGCGCGAAGTAGATCACGCGCACGCGCCCGTGCGTGGCGCCCGAGAGCGCGAGCCGCTGGAAGAGGTGGCGGCGGTGCGGGTGCAGCCAGTCCTCGCGCCGCGCGATGCGGAAGAACAACGTGTACGTCGCGTCCCACAGAAACGGCCCCACGGCGAGCGCGACGGACGCGAACGGCACCGTCGGCGCAGCGCCTGCCGGCGACGACGCGACGAGCACGGAGACCACGCCGAGCAGCGCGCCGACGAACAGCGCGCCGCCGTCGCCCATGAAGATGCGCGCGGGCGGACGGTTCAGCGCGAGGAAGCCGACGAGCCCGGCGCCGGCGGCCGCGCACACCGCCGCGATCGGCGCGCCGCCGGGCACGAAGAGCAGCGCGAGCGCGGCGAGCGCGGCGAAGAACACGACGCCGGACCCTGCGGCGAGCGCGTCCATCCCGTCCATGAAGTTGAAGACGTTCGTCGACCACACGAGGAACAGCGCCGTGAACGGCGCCGCGAGCGGGCCGAGCGCGACGTGGAGGAGCGGCGGCACCGCGAGCTCGGTGACGCGCGGCCCGACGACGACGAACGCGGCGGCGAACGCGATCTGGAGGCCGAACTTCACGCGCGAGCGGAGCGGCCTGTAGTCGTCGATCGCGCCGAGCACCCCGTTCGGCAGCGCGAACGCGAGCACCGCGATCGCGAGCGTGCCCGCGCTCGCGCCGCCGTTGCCCGTGACGAGCAGCGCGGCGCACGCGAGCGAGACCACGAAAGGGAGCGCGATCCCCCCTGCGCGCGGCGTCGGCCGCGTGTGCAGCCGCCGCGCGTCGGGGACGTCGACCGGCGCGAGGCTCGGCCGCTCGACGAAAACGCGCGCCGACGCGTACACGACGGCGCAGCACGCGAGCGCGCCGAGCGACGCGACGACGGCGAGCGTCACGCGCGCGCACCCATGGCCGCGACCTCCGCGGCGAGCCCGTCCGCGAGCGAGACGCGCGCTGCGTAACCGAGCTCGCGATCGAGGCGGTCGCCGACGAACTCGGTGCTCTCCGCGAGCTTCTCGACGCGCGCGCGCCACCGCGGCGTCCGCCCGGCCACGCGCATCACGAGGTCGATCGCGGCGCCGGCGAGGACGAACGGGGCGAGCGGCATCGCGGGCGGTGACTGGCAACCGACGGCCCTAGCGACGGCCGAGACGAGATCGCGCTGCGTGGGCGACGCGTCGACGACGTTGTACGCGTCCCCAGCGAGCCGCGACCAGCGCGCGTCGTCGAGGGCGAGCAGGAGGGCGACGCGATCGGCGACGTTGCCCGAGTATACGACCGACTTCTTGTTCACGCCGCCGCCGACGACGAACGCGCGGCGCGCGCGCGCGGCGGCGAGGAGCGTCGCGACGTTGCCGCGATCGCAGGGGCCGAACACGAGCGCGAGCCGAAGCGCCACCGCGCCGGCCGCGCGCGCGATCGCTTCGCCCTCGAGCTTGCCGCGGCCGTACGGCGTCGACGGCTCGGTCTCGGCGTCGTCCGGCACGGGGCCGCGCGACGTGACCGCGGCGCCGTAGACGGCGACGGTGCTCGTGTACACGAACCGTCCGACGCCTGCGCGCCGGGCCGCGTCGACCAGCCGCCCCGTGGCGTCGACGTTGGCCGCGCGCATCTGCTCGAGCTCGACGGCGCCGCGCGGCGCGGTGTGCGCGCGCGCGGCGAGGTGCACGATCGCGTCGGCGCCGGCGACGAGCGCGCCGACGTCGCCGTGCACGAGATCGATCGCGCGCGGCTCGACGTTCGGCGCGGCGGCGCCGGCGTGGCGCGCGGCGGCGACGACGGTGCTCCCCGACGCGGCCAGCGCCGCGCAGACGGCGCGCCCCACGCAGCCGGTCGCGCCCGTCACGACGACGCGCACGTCACCCCGCGGCGAGCGCGACGCGCACCCGATCGATCACGTGATCGACGTCGTCGTCGGAGAGGCCCACGTGCATGGGCAGCGACAAGATCTCGCGGAACGCGCGCTCGGCCACGGGGAAGTCGCCCTCTTTGTAGCCCCACTCGCGCTGGAAGAGCGGGTGCAGGTGCAGCGGCACGAAGTGGACGCTCGTCTCGACGCCGTCCTCGCGGAGCTTGAGCGCGAGCGCGTCGCGGCCGAGGCCGCGCTCGTCGGCGCGCACGACGAAGAGGTGGTTTCCGTGCGTCGAGCCCGCGGGCGCCTCGGCCGGGAGGCGCAGGCCCTTCGCCCCGGCGAGGCCGGCGCGGTAGCGCGCGGCGATCTCCACGCGACGCGCCTGGAAGGCGGTGAGCTTGTCGAGCTGGCGGAGGCCGATGGCGGCCTGCACGTCGCTCATCGGGTACTTGAAGCCCGCCTCGACGATGTCGTAGCGCCAGCTCGCCTTCTCGTCGCGCTTCCACGCGTCGCGCGTCATGCCCTGGAGGCGCAGCGGGCGAGCGCGATCGGCCACCTCGTCGATCGACGTGGTCAGCATGCCGCCCTCGACCGTGGTCATGTTCTTGTTCGCGTAGAAGCTGAAGGCGCCCGCGTCGCCGATCGAGCCGACGGCGCGGCCCTTCGACGCGGCGCCGATGCCGTGCGCCGCGTCCTCGACGAGCTTGGCGCCGCGGTCGTCGGCGATGGCGCGCAGGCCGTCGACGTCGCACGGGAGGCCGGCGTAGTGCATCGCGACGACGACGCGCGTCGCCGGCGAGGCGCGCCGCGCGACCTCCTTCACGTCGACGTTGAGCGTGTCGTCGTCGACGTCGCAGAGCACGGGGCGACCGCCGGCGTGGTGCGCCGAGAGCGCGGTCGCCGCGAACGTCATCGTCGGCATGAGGACGTCGCCGCCCTTCGCGCCGAGGGCGGTGAACGCGATGTGGAGCGCGCCCGTGCACGAGCTCGTCGCGACCGCGTGACGCGCGCCGACGAGATCGCGGAAGCGCTCTTCGAACCGGGCGACGCGCGGCCCCGCGGCGATCCAGCCGGACCGCAGCGTCTCGACGACCTCGGCGATCTCTTCTTCGCCGATCGACGGCGTCGCGAAGCGGACACTACGCATGCGGGACGCGAATAGCAGTGCGCTCGTGGCCTGTCGAGGCGCCGCGCGCGAGCTCGCGGCTGGTCAACTCGTCGCGAGATCGACGCCGAGCCCAGGCGCGTCGACGAGGGTGAGGCGCGGGCCGCGCGCCGTATAGCCGCCCGTGAACGGGTCGTCGGCGAGGAGCCACGCGGTGTCGAGGTCGACGAACTCGACGCCGCCGAGCGCCGCCGCGACGTGCGCCGCCGCGGTCATCCCGAGGCGCGTCTCGACCATGCCGCCGCACATGACGCCGAGGCCGAGCGCGCGCGCCCGCCGCCCGATCGCGAGCGCGCCGAGCGGGCCGCCCGACTTCGCGAGCTTGAGGTTCACGGCGCCGCACGCGCGCGCCGCCGCGACGCGATCGAGATCTGCGAGCGACTTCACCGATTCGTCGGCGACGACGGGCGCCGAGATCGCGCGCGCGACCTCGGCCATGCCGTCGAGGTCGTCGGCCGCGCACGGCTGCTCGAAGCACTGCATCGCGACGCCGCGTCGCTCGAGCGCGCGCGCGAACGCGATCGCCACGCGCGCCGAGAACCCCGCGTTCGCGTCGACGCGGAACGTCGCGTCGGGCACCGCGGCGTGCACCGCCGCGATCGCGGCGACGTCCGCGTCGGCGTCGACGCCGACCTTCACCTTGAAGCACGAAAACCCGAGCGCGCGCCATCGGAGCGCCTGCGCCGCCATCGCCGCGGCGGGCTGGATCGGCAGCGTGATGTCCGTCTCGAGGACGCGCGTGGCGCGCCCGACGTCGCCGCCGAGGAGCGCACGCAGCGGCCGGTCGAAGAGCCGCGAGATCGCATCGAGCGCCGCGGTCTCGAGGCCCGCGCGCGCGACGGTCGACCCGTCGGCCGCGCGCGCGCAGAGCTCGCTCACCACGCAGAAATCCCCGTCGAGATCGAGGTCGATCGCCGCCCCGACGAACGCCGCGCGAGCTCGCTCGAGCGCATCGAGCACCTCCGGCTGATCCTCGCGCGTGACCGGCGGAAGCGCGGCCGCCTCACCGAGCCCACGCGCCTCCAACCCATCTCCACGCGCGACGACCTGCACGAGCGCCGCGCGCGTCGCGTCGACACGCCCGCTCGCGATGACGAACGGCTCCGTCAGGGCCACGGACAGCGCCGCGACCTCGAGCGCCTCGAACACGACCTTCACGCGGCGCGATTCATCAACGCCGCCGCTTCGTCGTCAACACGAACAAAAGCCGCAGGCGCCGGATCCGATGTCATCGGAGGGACACGAACGCTCGGCGCCTCGAGCCGAGCGCCAGATCCGGCGCCCACGGGTGGGGCGATCGAGGCGCCCAAGCGCGCTCGACCAAATGGATTCCAACGACGCTCGCACGCGACGAGCTCTCTGCATCGTAGAACTTGGTACGACCATCTGAGGCGGAGTGATGCGGCGTCAGACGGGTGCAGCCGCGAGCAACGGCGCGCAGGCGTACATGGGTACGCCGAGCACCGTAGCGGAGCGGATGGGCCCGTATGGCGCCGCAGCGCCCGCCTCAGACGTGGCGGAGCGGATGCGCCCGTATGGCGCCACAGCGCCCGCCTCAGACGTGGCGCCAGTATCCGGGTACGAAGATGTAGCGACCGCCCTGCAGATCCCAGTGCGCGTGCACGTAGTCGTAGCCGGCGCGCGCGCCCTCCCAGTGACCGCCGAGCCACTCGTAGCTCGCACCGTTCCACTTCCAGTAGCCCTTGATCCACAGGTGGTTCGGGCTCGGCGCAGGGCCTGGCGTCTCGATGCGGGCGACGGGCGGCGCGGTCGTGACGTAGTGCGGCATCCAGTAGCCGCTGTTCCAGATCCAGCGACGCTCGCCGGGGTGCCAGTGCCAGTAGCCGGCGACCCACGTGTGGTACGCGCTCGGGCGGGCGGGGATGACCTCGACGCGGGGGGCGGGCGCCGCGGGGACGACCACTTCGACGCGAACGGGATCGGCCGATGCCACGCTCACGGCGCCGAGCGACGCGACGACGATCGGCAACCCGACGATCCAATTCATGAGCCTCATTCCGACGTTCTCCTGTGTTCTCGTCCGTGATTCGCGGGCGCTCCGCCGGCGGCGGCGTCGCGCTCGATTCGAAGAGATGGACGGCCGAGCGGCGGCAGGATTCAACGCAAGCTGTCGAGGCAGACGAACAGGCTCTCGAGCGAGGTCTGCCCGAAATGCCGCGCGCGCTCCGGCGACCAGCCGCGCAGCGGATCGGGGTGGTTCGCGTTGTCCTTGAACGGCATCTCGAGCGTGAGCGCGAGGCAGCCGAACTGCTCGCCGACCCAGTTGCCCGCGGTCGACAGGTTGCCCTCGCCCGGCGCGTCGCGCTCGTAGCCGTACTCGCGCTGAAAATCTCCGTCGAGCTCCTCGAGGCTGCCCGAGAAGAGCTCCTCGAGCGCCTCGATGCGCTCGTCGTAGCTCGGGTTGCCCTCGTTGCCTGCGGCGAAGATGTACGGGTTGCGCTCGTCGGCGTGCACGTCGAGGAACGCGTCGACGCCGGTGTCCATCATGCGCGCGCGGATGGCGAGGACCTCGGGGCTCGTCTCGGCGGACGGCTCGAGCCACGCGCGGTTCAGGTCCGTGCCGGCCGCGTTCGTGCGCAGGTTGCCGAGGACGCCGCCGTCGGGGTTCGCGCACGGGACGACGTGGAACACGGCGCGCTCGAGCAGCGCGCGGCCGAGCTCGTCCTCCGGGTCGACGAGACGCGCGAGCATGCCCTCCGCGAACCAGTGCGCGGGCGTCTCGCCGGGGTGCTGCCGCGCGACGACCCAGATGCGTGCGCGGCCCTCCTCTTCCTCGCCGAGCGTCACCATCGAGAGCGGGCGGTCTTGCACCGTGCGGCCGATCTCCTCGACGCGGGCGCGCGGCGCGTCGGCCATGCGCGCGAGGAGCTTCTCGTGGCGCGCCCACGGGTAGGTCGCGAAGTAGGCGTACTGCACGGCGTCGCGCACGGGCGTGTGCTCCGCCGTCATCACGCCGCCCTCGTACTTCGTCTGCAGGCGGAACCACTGATCGCCGTCGTACGACGCCGCGACGCGGTAGCCGTCCCACGCCTCGGCGAAGGTCGCCTCGCCCGCGTTCACGAAGCGGAGCGTGGTCGCCTTGTTGCGCGCGCCGCGGCCGCGGAAGTGGAACCACTGCATGAACGAGGCGCTCGTGTCGGCGCGCAGGGCGAGGTCGATCTTCGCCCCGCCGTCTCCGCTCACCACCTGGATCGCCCCGCCGTCGAGGTCCGCGTCGATCTTCATGCGCGGCCCTCTCGCACGGCGAACGCGCGAG
>DASYCF010000532.1:0-1777 GCA_036500365.1 Byssovorax sp. | reverse complement strand
GCGTGTGCGGCCACCAGCGCGGCGGGCTGACGACGCGCACGACGCCCGAGGCGCGCTCGCCGTCGATCGCGAGCGCGGCCTCGACCTCGCCGAGGCGCGCGACGACCGCCTCGAGCGGCGCGCCGAACGCGTCGAGATCGAGCTCGAGCCGCACGACGCCGTCGCCGCCCTCGAGCGACGCGCGCGCGCGCGCCGAGCGGACGAAGAGGCCGCGCGCCCGCTCGATCGCCGCGCCGCCGTAGGGTCCGATGACGGGGCACGGCGGAGTCCAGCCGTGCATGCGACCGAGGAACGGCTGTCGATGGAAGCGGAGCTCCTGTCGATCGACGAGGCGCGTGCGCCACCGCGGCCGAGGGTGCCGCAGCTTCATCGCCGCGCCGAGCGACGCGCATCGGATCGTGAGCTCGGCGCCGGCGCGCGCGCGCGCGGTGACGTCGACGTCGAGCGGCAAGAAGCCGTTCGTCGACGCTCCGATGGGCTCGCCGTCGATCCAGAGCTCCGCGAGCCCGCCGAGGCCGCCGAGCCGCAGCGTGACGCGTTCGCCCGAGCTCACCGCGCCGCCGGGCAGGCGCGCGCCGAACCACCAGTCCTCTGCGTCGAGCGCGCGCGGGGTCTCGAGCGACCAGCCCGCGGCCTCGCGCAGCGCGCCGCCGGCGGTCGTGAGGCGCGAGATCGTCATGCGCGCGACGCCGAGCGCGGCGAGCTCCGCCGGCGTAGTCGCCGCGCCCGGGCTCGTCGCGGCGGCCCAGCAGCCGTCGACGAGCGCGTCGCTCACGACGTTCGTCGCAGAGACGACGCGCGCCATGCCGCTACGCGACCGCGGCGTACATCGCCGCGCGCCCCGCGTGCCGCGCCGCGCTCATCGACTCGAAGAGCGGGCGCGGATCGAACGCGCGCTTGCCGTTCACGGCGCGCGCGGTCTTGAAGAGCAGCGCCTTCGCGGCGCCGCTCAGCTCGTCGAAGCTCGCGGCGGCGCGCGCCGCGTCGTCGGCGAACGGCTCCGAGCTCGCGCCGAGCCAGCGCGCGAACGCGGCGGCGATCTCGAAGCACGCGCCGAGCTGCCGCAGCGTCGCGAAGGCGTAGCGATGGAACGCGGCGAGATCGCCCTTCGTGAGGTGGGCGAGGTCGTCGACGAACCGCGCGGCGAGGCGGCCGACGGGATCGTCGACGGGGCCGCGGGCCAGGTGGACGCGGACCTGCGCGCGCGCGATTTCGACGAGCTCCGCGCAGGACCGCGCGACCGAGCGGTCCCACTTCGCGATCTCGACGTACGGTGGCAGGACCGCCGCCTCGCCGGGGAGGAGCCGCAGCGCGCCGTCGAAGTCCTCGGCGCCGAGCTCGTAGCAGCCGAGGTTGTGCAGGTAGCGCAGCGAACGCGCCTCGACGTCGATCGCGAGCGGACCGATCGTCGTCTTGCCGTGCTCGAGGCGGTAGTTGGTGCCGGCCGTGTCCGGCAGGTGGAACGAATCGGCTTCGACGAGCACGGAGCGGCCGTGGCCGAGCTGCTCGGCGATGTGCACGTCGAGCGGCCGGTAGACGTTGAGCTCCTCGACCTCGACGCCGTACAGCGCCTCGAGGTCGGCGAGCCTCGGCTTGAAGAACGTCCACTGATCGCCCTCGAAGTCGCTCGAGAGCGTGAACGCGAGCGCGGGCATCGGGTCGAGCCCCCGCTCGTGCAGGAGCTCGATCCAGAGGTCGACGTAACAGTTCGACTCGGGGAACGCGCGCTCTTGGGCGTGCAGCGCGTGCGGCCGGTACGCCGCCGGCGCGTCCTTCA
>DASYCF010000531.1:0-1884 GCA_036500365.1 Byssovorax sp. | reverse complement strand
CGATGTCCTCGCCGATGAGGCGCTTCGCCATCTTCTCCATGCCGACGACGACGTCGTTCACGCCGAGCACGCGCGACTGGAGCACCTGCTGGCGGCTGAACGCGAGGAGCTGCCGCGTGAGGTCGGCGGCGCGCTCGCCCGCCTTCTTGATCTCGGCGAGGTCGGCCGCGATGGGGTCGTCTTTCTTGAGGTCGCCGAGGAGGAGATCGCTGTAGCTCAGGATGACCGAGAGCATGTTGTTGAAGTCGTGCGCGACGCCGCCGGCGAGGCGGCCGATCGCCTCCATCTTCTGCGCCTGGCGGAGGCGGGTCTCGAGCGCGCGCTGCTCGGAGACGTCGCGCGCGATCGCCATGACGAGGCGCGTGTCGCCTGCGTCGACGGGGTTCGAAGACACCTGCACCGGCACGAGCGCGCCGTCCTCGCGACGGGCGAGGAGCTCGCGGAGGTGCGTCGTGGCGGTGAGCGGCGGCGCCCCGTCCTCGCGCGTGAAGAGCTCGCGGAACGGCCGTCCGACGATGTCGGCCGGCGCGCGCCGCAAGAGCGTCTCGGCGGCGCGGTTCGCCTCGACGACGCGCCCGTCGGGCGTCGACACGAAGATGGCGTCGTTGGCGTGCGCCATCAGCGCGCGCGTCCTCGCCTCGGACCGCGCGGAGTCCGCGAAGGACCGCGCGAGCGCGAGCGCGAGGCTCACCTGCGACGCGATCGCGACGGCGAACGGGCGCCAGTCCTCCTTCGGCGCGCCGGCGGGCGCGTCGAGCACGAGCAGCCCGAACGTCTCCCCTCGACCGCGCAGCGGGACGGCGAGGCCGCCCTTGCCGAGCGCCTCGACCGCGATGAGCTCCTCGCTCGCCTCGGCCCGCGCGAGGAGCTTGCCGTCGCACAGCGCGTTGTCGAGCAGCGTGAGGTCGGCGCCGAAGCCGTGCTGCGCCTTCAGCGTGAGCGCGCCGCCGAGCTCGCGCGCGTAGATCGCCCCGCGCGCCGCGCCGGCCACGTCGAGGCAGTTCGCCAAGATCTCGACGAGCGCCCCCTCGACGTCGCGCATGTCGACCAGCGCCTCCGCGACGGTCGTCAGGATCGAGAGCTCGGCCGAGAGCGTGGAGCAGCGCTGCATCAGGCCGGAGTTCAGCGACACCTGCCGCTCGAGCTGCTGGAGCGCGCGGTGCGAGCGCACCGAGTCGATCTCGGCGCGCGCGATCGTCGGCGAGCTGCTGGCGCCGGCGCCGCCGGGCGTCTGCATCATCTTCTCGAGCACGCCGATGACCTCGGCGAGGTCGGCGGTGCGGACGACGAACGCGTTCGCGCCGGCGCGCGTGGCGAGGAGGCGGTCCTCCTGCTCGACGTAGCTCGACGTGAGCAGCACGACGGGCACGTCCGAGAGCGTCTCGTCCTGGCGCACGCCGAGGCACACGCCGAAGCCGTCGAGCCGCGGCATGAGCGCGTCGGTGACGATGACGTCCGGCTTGCGGCGGCGCGCGGCGTTCAGCGCCTCGATGCCGTCCGACACCGCCTCGACTTCGAAGCCCACCTTGCCGAGCCGGTACTTCGCGAGCTTGAGCTGCGTGGCGTCGTCGTCCGCGACGATGAGCCGCTTGCCCGCGCCGAAGCGCCGCCGCTCGGTCGACGGCACCGGCAGGTGGCCGCGCACGACGTGCCGGAGGTGCGCGGGCTCGACGGGCTTCGGGATGAAGCCGTCGAAGCCGACGGCGAGCGCGCGCCCCTCTTCGTCGTGCGAGAGGAGGCCCGTGAACGCGAGGATCGGGACGCCGCTCGCGTTCGGCTGCTCGCGCAGCGCCTTGAGCAGGTCGAAGCCGTTCGTGTCGGGTAGCATGAGATCCGACAGCACGAGGTCGGGCCGCTGGTGCGTCATGATGTCGAGCGCCGACG
>DASYCF010000530.1:0-1801 GCA_036500365.1 Byssovorax sp. | reverse complement strand
CGCGTTCGATCACGCGCGCATCGTCGCCGCGGCGCTCGCTCGCCTCGGCCGTTGAGCGCTACGACGCGATTCCCTCGAGCAGCTCGACGTTGCGCAGGCCCTCGCGCCCGGGCACCTCGGGCGCCACGTCGGTCGTGACGGCGCGCACGAAAGCCTCGATCTCGCCGACGTACGGATCGACGGCGGCGAACGCGAGCTCCTCGCCGCGGAGGCGCACGCGACCCTTGCCGTGGGGGCCGAGCGTGCCCTCGCACGCGGCCGACGCGGCGGCGCCGAAGATCTCGACCGACGGCGTCGAGTCGAAGAGCAGGATCACGCGAGCTTCCGCGCGATCATCAGCCCGTCGCGCACGCTGAGGAGGACGTTCTCGACGCGGGCGTCGCGCTGCACGTGATCGTTGAAGGCGCAGATCGCGTGGTCGCTCGCGCTCTCCGGCGCGAGGACGCGCCCGCTCCACAGCGTGTTGTCGGCGAGGACGAGGCCAGCGGCGCGGACGCGCGGGAGGATCGCCTCGTAGTACGCGATGTAGTTCTCCTTGTCGGCGTCGATGAACGCGAGGTCGAACGTCACGTCGGGCGCGAGCTCGGCGAGGGTCGTGCGCGCGTCACCGAGGACGAGGCGGATCTTCTTGCCGTGCGGCGAGCGCGCCCAGAACTCGCGCGCGATCGCCGTGGCCTTCGGGTCGATGTCGAGCGTGAGGAGCTCGCCGTCGTCGGGCAGGCCCTCGGCCATGCTGAGCGCCGAGAAGCCCGTGAACGTCCCGACCTCGACGACGCGCCTCGCCCCGGTCGCGGCGACGAGCGTCTTCAACAGCGTGCCCTCGACGCGGCCGACCTGCATCTCGGGCGCGGTCGTCTCGGCGAACGTGCGGGCGCGGAGCTCGTCGAAGAGCGGCGGCCGAGGCCGCGTGTGATCGTGGACGTACCGCTCGAGATCCTCGGAGATGAGCGCCTTCATCGTGGACGACTCTATAGCGCACCGCGGCGCGCGCTTCGCCGGCGCAGAGCGGAGCTGCCCGCGTCTTTTCGTGTAGCATGGTGAAAGCAGGAGGCAGCGCGTGGTCGTCGTGCACTGGAGCGTGGTGGCGGGGGCGGCGCTCGTCGTCCTGTCGTTTGGCTGCGCGCAAGGCGCCCTCGGCGGCGGCGGCGGGAGCGACCCCAGCGGGGGCACGCGGAGCGACGGCGCCGGCAACGGCAGCCCCGCGAGCACGTCGTCGACCTCGACATCCAGCACGACCGAGACCACGTCGACGACCGAGTCGACCACCGCGACGACAGGCTCGGGCGGCGCAGGCGGCGCCGGGACGACGACGAGCGCCACGTCGTCGAGCGCCGTGACGTCGACCGTGGCCTCGTCGACCGCGTCGTCGTCGAGCGCGACGAGCTCGAGCTCGACCGGGACCGGCTGCGGCGCGAACGAGCACCTCTGCAACGGCTCGTGCGAGGGCAACACGCCCGACACCGGCTGCTCGAGCTCGACGACGTGCGCGCCGTGCTCGCCGCCGCAGAACGGCGTCGCCATCTGCACCGCGCAAGGCACGTGCGACTTCACGTGCAACTCGCCGTTCACCCGCAGCGGCAACGCGTGCACGTGCACGCAGCAAGACTGCTGCACGACCAACGCCGACTGCAGCGCGGGCGACACCTGCAACGGCAACATCTGCGGCTGCGACTCGAACCACTGCGAGCTCTACGGCATCATGCAGGGCAAGATCTGCGCGTGCATCTCCTCCTCCTGCGTCTGCTCCTGAGGCGGGCGCTGCGGCGCCATACGGGTGCGGCAGCTCCGCTACGGTGCTCGG
>DASYCF010000529.1:0-3566 GCA_036500365.1 Byssovorax sp. | reverse complement strand
CTGCGTGCGCCCACATCTTGCTTGGCGGCGGCCATGCCCAAGGACAACCCCATGACCGATGTGCAGACGCTCCGCGCCCGTGCCCGCCGCGACGTCGAGAGCGGCGCCGTCACGCAAGGCTACAAGGCCGACCGCGCGAAGGTGGTCGACCTCCTCAACGCCGCGCTCGCGACCGAGCTCGTCTGTGCGCTCCGCTACCGCTTCCACTACTTCGCCGCGAGCGGCATCCACTCCGAGTCCGTGAAGCAGGAGTTCCTCCAGCACGCGACGCAGGAGCTCGAGCACGCCGACATGCTCGCGAAGCGGATCATCGAGCTCGGCGGGTCGCCGAACTTCTCGCCGGTCGGCATGATGGACCGCAGCCACTCCGAGTACGTCGAGGGCAAGACGATCACCGACATGCTCCGCGCCGACCTCGTGGCGGAGCGCGTCGCGATCGAGAGCTACACCGAGATGATCGCCTACGTAGGCGGAGACGACCCCACGACGCGTCGCGTCCTCGAGGCGATCCTCGCCGTAGAGGAGGAGCACGCAGAGGACCTCAAGAGCTTGATGGAGAATGGCTGACACCGAGCTCGCCGCGCGCGCGGCCCCGTCCATCGACCGGCCCGAGTCGACCAGCGCCGTCGCCCACGCCAACGGCGGCGCGGGTACGCACGTCCGCGGACGCATCCTGATCGTCGACGACGATCAGACCGCTTGCGAAATGCTCGAGCTGATGCTGAAGCGCGAGGGCGTCGACGTCTCGTGGCGGACCTCTCCGCTCGACGCCCTCGATCTCGTCGCGGCCGAGGACTTCGACGTCGTCCTCACCGACCTCGCCATGGCGTCGCTCAACGGCGTCGAGCTCTGCGAGCGTATCCAGGGCATCCGCCCCGACCTCCCCGTCATCGTCGTGACTGGCAACGCGAGCCTCGACGCCGCCGTCTCCGCGATCCGCGCGGGCGCGTACGACTTCGTCACGAAGCCGGTCGACACGAAGCTCCTCGGGATGGTCATCGCGCGAGCGGTCTCGCACGGTCACCTCCGGCGCGAGCTCAAGCGCCTGCGCCGCGCCGTCGGCGACGCCCACGGCTTCGGGCGGCTCATCGGCGACAGCCCTGCGATGCGCCGCGTGTGCGACCTCGTCTCGCGCGTCGCCGAGAGCGACGCGTCCGTCCTCATCACGGGCGAGAGCGGCACCGGCAAGGAGCTCATCGCGCGTGAGGTCCACGACCAGAGCCCGCGGCGCGAGGGCCCGTTCCTCGCGGTGAACTGCGCCGCGATGCCCGCGACGCTCCTCGAGAGCGAGCTCTTCGGTCACGCGCGCGGCGCCTTCACCGACGCGAAGACGTCGCGCGTCGGCCTGTTCGCGCAGGCCAGCGGCGGCACGCTCTTCCTCGACGAGATCGGCGAGATGCCCGTCGAGATGCAGCCGAAGCTCCTCCGCGCGCTGCAAGAGCGCGTCGTGCGCCCCGTCGGCGGCAACGCGGACGTCCCGTTCGACGCGCGCATCGTCACCGCGACGAACCGCGATCTCGAGGCGGAGGTCGTCGAGAAGCGCTTCCGCGAGGATCTCTACTACCGCATCAACGTCGTGCGCGTCGACGCGCCGCCGCTGCGCGAGCGCGGCGCCGACGTCGTCGTCCTCGCCACGCACTTCGTGAAGCGCTTCGCCGAGCGATCGAACAAGGTCGTACGCGGCCTCCACCCCGCCGCGGCCGAGAAGCTCGTCTCGTACGACTGGCCCGGCAACGTGCGCGAGCTCGAGAACTGCATGGAGCGCGCCGTCGCGCTCCTCCGCTTCGACGAGGTCACCATCGACGACTTGCCGGAGAAGGTGCGTCAGTACCGCGCCGATCGCATCGTCTTCGCCGCCGACGATCTCTCCGAGGTCCTGAGCCTGGCCGAGCTCGAGCGCAGGTACATCGCGCGCGTCCTCGCGCTCGTCGGCGGCAACAAGTCGCGCGCGGCCGACATCCTCGGCGTCGATCGACGCACGCTCTACCGGCGCATCGACCGATATGGGAGCGCGGATCGTGCGAAGTGATCGTGAGGCCGAGGGCTCGGTGTCGCGCCTCGCGCTCACCGAGATGCTCACGCACCTCGCCCACGATCTCCGCACCCCGCTCGGTGTCCTCAATCAAGCGCTCGCGGACATCCGCGGCGCGCCCGACCTGCCGCTGTCGGACGAGCAGCGGCGCGTGCTCGCGCTCGCGGACCGCGCGGCGCGCCGCATCGCGCACGTCGCCGATCTCCTGAGCCTCGCGGCGGCGATCGAGGGAGGCAAGCTCGAGCACCGCCGCGCGATGCTCGACCTCGGCGCGATCCTGGACGCCGCGGTCAAGGCGGCGCGCGCGCTCGAGCCGCGCCGTGAGGTCGACGTCGAGAGCGCTATCCCGGACATGCGCTGCACGTGCGAGGCGGACGCAGATCACATCGCGCGCGGCCTCGCCGAGATGACCTCGAACGCGATCCGTCACGCGCGGAGCCGTGTGCGCGTCACCCTGTCCTGGACGGCGGAGAGCGCCACGATCGAGATCGAGGACGACGGTCAAGGCGTCGCAGAGGATCGGCGCGAGACGCTGTTCGAGCGCCTCGCGTCGGCCGCGCCCCGGGCGCGTGGACTAGGCCTCTCGATCGCGCACGACCTCATCCGCGCCAACGGCGGGGCGATCACGCTCGCCGACAGCACGCTGCCGCCCGGACGCGTAGGCACGCGCGGCGCGCGGTTCGTCACGTCGCTCCCGCTCGTCGCAGCGCGCTGACCGCGCGGCACGTCTGTTGCGCGTCCGGGCGTCCTCGCTGGCGACGTCCGCCGCGCGAGAGACCGTGAGGAGCCGCTCATGCACCGACCCGTGAAGTCCACGAATGTGCCGCCGTCCGAGCCGCAGAAGCAGCCCGAGAGCCCGCCCGACCCTGCCTCGCCGCCGCGGCCGGAGATCCCGTCGAATCCCACGCTGCAGCCCGAGGTGCCGGCGAAGCCGCAGCGCGACGTGCCGCAGCCCGATCGCGAGCGCGCGGAGAACGAGGGCATGATCGATCGCCGCTCCGCGCCCACGGCGCCGAAGCCGCGCGGCAAGCGGAGGCGGTGATCGCGTGGCGGCGAGGCGCTCATCCGAGGCAGTCTTGTCGCCCCCGCCAAGCGACGCGGCGTCGACGTGGCAATCGCACGTCCGCGCTGATTCGCACGCGGATGCGACGACGCACGAACGCCCCACCCGCACCACATCGCCACGATCGCGCGCACGGTCGACGTCCGCCGCGGGCGCCCGCCGCATGGCCTGAAGGCCGAATTCGCGAGGCTTCGGCGCGCGCTGCCGCTGGCCCCCTTCGTGCTCACGACACCGTGCGCCTCAGCGCGCGAAGGGAGAGACAACGTGCGTCCGAGTGGAATCCGTAGTGTCGAGCGCGATTGGATCGGGGTCTCAACGTCCGCGCCGTGCGTCATTTGCGGCGCCACCGAGGGATGCCGGCGCGGCTTCGAGGGCGAGTTCGTCTGTTGCTTCCGCATTTCGTCGGTGTGGCCGCTCACGAACGGCGGCTGGGTTCATCGAGCCGCCAGCGTGAACATGGAAGAGCCCGTC
>DASYCF010000528.1:0-2793 GCA_036500365.1 Byssovorax sp. | reverse complement strand
TCCACGCCTTCTACAACGTGTATCTGTCGATCGACGGTCAGCTTCATTCGAAGTCGATCCCTTGGTCGATCGTCGGCACGCTGCCGCTCTCGCGGCCCATCATCCTCGCGCACCTCGCGCTCGCCGCCGCGCTCGCCGCGGCGCTGCTCTACGGCGGGCGGAGGCTCCTCCACCCGGGCAAATGGGCCGCGCGGGGCGTGGGCGTGCTCGTCCCGGCGGTGCTCTTCGCGGTGACGCGCGTCCCGGTGAGCTATCGAACCATCCAGTCTTCGCCCTTCGATCTCATCTACTTCCACGGCATGACGGCGCTCGTGAAGGAGCGGCTCGGCTACACGCACGAGTCGCCGGATCTCCGCGTGCAGAAGCGCTCGCCCGAGCACGTGCCGCCGATGACGCCGCACCCCGCCCGGCGCCGCAACGTGCTCCTCATCGTGCAAGAGAGCCAGCGGCTCGACGTGACGTGCAACGCGTACGACCCTGCCTGTGACCTCTCGACGCGCTTTTCGAATCTCGAGGTCCCCGACCGCATGCCGCTCAATCAGCTGCGGGCGAACGACTCGACGACGGCGATCTCGATCGCCAACCTGTGGACGGGCGCGAACCCGACCGAGGGCCGCGAGCTCATGCTGTCGGTGCCGCTCATGTGGGAGTACGCGCACGCGGCGGGCATCGACTCCGCGTATTGGACGAGCCAGAACCTCATGTTCGGGAACGCGCGGCTCTACGTGCAAGACATCCCCGTGTCGCACCGCTGCGTCGCGACCGAGCTCGACCCCGAGTGCGACCTCGACTGCGGCGCCCGCGACGCGCTCGTGACCGATCGCGCGATTCACGATCTCGCCGAGCTCAAGGAGCCGTATTTCGCCGTCGTCCACTACTCGAACAACCACTTTCCCTACATCTACGATCCCGACAACGCGCCGTTCCAGCCGGCGGAGATGGACAAGGCCCCCGAGAAGAACGACGAGTTCAAGAACTTCTACAAAGACGTCGTGTACCTCTCCGACAAGGCCGTCGGCCGGCTGCTCCACGCCGTGCGCGCGAGCGAGCCGGGCAAGCGGACCGTCATCGTCTACACGTCGGACCACGGCGAGGCGTTCCGCGAGCACTGGCAGCTCGGCCACACGAGCAGCGTGTACGAGGAGGAGATCCACGTCCCCGGCTGGATCGACGCGCCCGAGGGCACGCTCTCGCCCGACGAGCGCGCCAACATCGAGGGCGCCAAGGATGAGTTCGTCTATCACCTCGACCTCGCGACGACGCTGCTCGACCTCATGGGCATCTGGGACGAGCCCGAGATGAAGCACTTCCGCGAGCGCATGCCCGGCCACCCGCTCACGCGACGCATGCGCTCGGTCGGCCCGATGCCGCTCACGAACTGCACGTGGGTGTGGGAGTGCGCCTTCCGCAACTGGGGAATGATGCAAGGCCCCATGAAGCTCAGCGCGCGCGAGTGGGACGACGAATACCACTGCTTCAACGTCGTCGACGATCCCGACGAGCTCGACAACCTCGGCGAGGCGGCGTGCGGCGCGATGCCCGATCTCGCGCGCGGCATCTTCCACGTGATGCCCGACGTGATCCCGCCCGGCCGCCCGAAGGTCGACTGGGGCAAGAAGTAGCGCGCCTCGTGGCCGGCCGGACGCGCGCCGCGGCAGGTCGAACACGCGCGGCTCGCCCGCCGACGCAAAAGCGACGGCCCCGCGGTGTGGCACGCGCGCTGCCAAGGGCGACGCATGCGCGCTCGACCCATCCTCGCCCTCGCCTCGATCGCGCTCGCCGGCTGCGGCGCCGCGCCGCCGCCCGTCGCGCCCGCCGCCATCTCCCCGCCCGCGACGACGAAGGCGGCCGCGGACGACGCGCCGGCCGCCGCGCTCTCCGCGTTGCCGGACGCACGCGCGGGCGGCGCGGTGGCGCTCGCGCGGACGCCGGACGGCCGCACGCTCGCGTTCGTCGCCGACGAGGACGGGCGCGCGCTCGTCACCTTCGACCTCGATCGCGGCGCCGTCGTCGCCGAGACGCCGCTCGACGGGGCGCCCGCGCAGGTGCTGGTCCTGGCGCGCGGCGGCGTGGCCGTCACGCTCCGCGACGCGAGCGCCGTCGTGCTCCTCGCCGCACAGCGCGGCGCCGACGCGCCCCTCGTCGAGCGCGCGCGCCGCGCCGTCGCCGCCGACGCGTTCGGGCTGGCCACCTCGCCCGACGGCGCACGTCTCCTCGTCACGAGCGGCGCGGGCTCGCGTCTCGCGATCCTCGGCGCCCGCGATCTCGATCTCGAGGCGGAGATCACGCTCGCGCGAGAGCCCCGCGCGGTCGTCGTGGAGCCGACGGGCAAGCGCGCGTTCGTCTCGCACGCCGTCGGCGCGCGGCTCTCGTCGATCGATCTCGACGCGCGCGCCGTCTCGACCATCGACCTGACGACGCGGACGGCGAATCGATGGGGCGAGCCGACGCGCCGCACGGGGGATCAGGGCTTCGCGCTCGCGTGGGCCGCCTGGTCGGCGCGGCCCGGCGCGCCAGCGCACGGCCGCCTCTTCGCGCCCGCCGCGTCCGTCGAGCCGGGCGAGGGCGTGTTCACGACCGCGGTGTACGGCGCCGCCAACGGCGCGCCCGTGCTGCCGGTCGTCCACGTCGTCGACCCCGCCCGCGGGGTGACGATCGGGCGCGAGATCGCGCTCCCGACGAGTGGCGCGCCCGGCGATCGGTGCAACCTCCCGCGCGCCGCCGCCGTCGCGTCCGCGTCGCTCTTCGTCGCGTGCCTCGGCCTCGACGCCGTGCTCGAGCTCGACGCGCGCG
>DASYCF010000527.1:0-2138 GCA_036500365.1 Byssovorax sp. | reverse complement strand
CGCGGCGCAGGCCGCCGTCGCACGTTGCCGCCAGGCCTGCGCGTTCGGCTCGTCACCCGCGAGGAAGAACAGGGTCGCGGCATTGATGGCGGAAAAGGCTCCACGGCCGAACGCGTGCGCCTCGGCATAGAGCGCGGCGGCGGCCCGCAGATCGGCGACGATGCGCCCCAGCTCGTCGAGGATGGCGCCGTCGCCCGACTCGAGCTTCGCGGCGGCGGCGCGCGTGACGTCGGCGAGGCGCGTCGCGTGGCGCAGGCGGCTGCGCTCGTGGCCGAGCTCGTCGATCTCGCCGGGCTTCGGCCCGACGCCGTCGATCGCCTGGAGCTGGAAGCGCAGGAACGCCTCGCGCTCGCCGCGGTGCTTCTCGGACTCGCGCGCGGCGCGGAGGGCGGCGCGTGTCTCCTCGACGCGAAGCACCTCGGCCGTCACCTCGGCGCGCACGCCGGTGAGCCGCGCGAAGCGGTCGAGGTAGTCGAGGTGCGTCGACGGATCGGTGAGCGCGACGCTCTCGTGCTGCGACGCGACGTCGGCGAGCTCGGGCGCGAGCCGCGCGAGCTCGGTCGCCGCGGAGAGCCTGCCGTTCAAGTACGCGCGCGATCGCCCCGCCGCCGAGACCACGCGCCGCACGACGAGCTCGCCGCCGTTGGCGATGCCCGCCGCGTCGAGATCGGCCGCGAGCTTCGGCGACTCGGACACGTCGAACAGCGCCTCGACCTCCGCCTCGGCCGCGCCCGGCCGGACGACGCCCGCGTTCGCGCGCCCGCCGAGCACGAGGTCGAGCGCCCCGACGACGATCGACTTGCCCGCGCCGGTCTCGCCCGTGAGCACGTTGAAGCCGGGGCCGAGCTCGAGCTCGAGCTCGTCGATGAGGATGAAGTCCTTGACGCGCAAGGTGGTGAGCACGGCGGCGGAGTCTACTTGTCGCGTCCGGCTTTTGCGCGGGTCACGCGGCCGCGGCGCGACGCGGACACCACCGACGCCACGCGAGCCAGCCGAGCGCCGCGACGACGACGACCGCGCCGACCCCGATCCACGCGGACGCCGGCAGGGCGCGCGCCCAGTCGAGCGCGCGCTCGCCGAAGTACGAAACGACGAGCAGCGGCACGACGTAGCCGACGACGGAGCCCCAGAAATGCGTCCAGAAGCCGACTTTCGAGACGCCGAAGAACGCGTGGAGCATCGGCGGCATCCAGAAGATGAAGCGCAGCGCCGCGACCGTCGCGAAGCCGCGGCGGGCGAGCGCGTCCTCGTATCGCTTGAAGCGCGCCGGGATGCGCCGCGCCACGAAATCGCGGCCGACGAAGCGCGCGAACGAGAAGCCGACCACGCTCGCCGCCATCGTCCCGATCATCGAGAGCGCGAACGCGACCGGCCACGGCCACACGAGCGGCGCGGCGAAGACGAACACCGTGCCGGGCACGCCGAACGGCTGGAGCGCGGCGTACGCGGCGAGGAACGCGACGTACCCCCACGGGCCGAGGTCGACGAGCCCCTGCTTCACGCGCGCGGGCTCGCTGAGCGCCGCGAACACGCCGAGCCGCCACGCCGCGAGCAGCAGCGCAGCGACCGCGACGACGGCGGCGATCTTCGCCCACGCAGGCGCCGCGCGCGTCGACGAGCTCGGCTCCACGCGGGCGAGGGTGGCGAGGCCCGGCGCGCCCGTCAACACGCCAAAACGACCTGTGCGCGGGGTGGCGTCAGCCGCAGCCGTCGGGCCCGCAGGCGGCGCCCTCGACGAGCTCGGGCTCGCGGACCGCGCGATCGGCCTTCGCGCGCTCGAGCGCGCCGAGCAAGACCTCGGCGGGCTGCGCGCCGCTCACGGCGAGGCGGCCGTCGAACACGAAGAACGGGACGCCTCGGATGCCGATCTCGCGCGCCTCGCGCTCGTCGGCGCGCACCTCGTCCGAGAAGCGCTCGCTCGAGAGAGCAGCGCGCGCCTCGTCCGCGTCGAGGCCGACCTCGACGGCGAGCTCCACGAGCGCGCCGCGATCGCCGATGGCCGCGCCCTCGGTCATGTAGGCGCGGAGCAGGCGCTCCTTCATCGCGTCCTGCTTGCCGTGCTCGCCCGCGAGGTGGATGAGGCGGTGCGCGTCGAACGTGTTGCCGGGGCGCGCGCGCTCGAAGTGGAAGTCGAGCCC
>DASYCF010000526.1:0-12837 GCA_036500365.1 Byssovorax sp. | reverse complement strand
TCTCGAGCGAGTCGCGCGCGACGGGCCGCGTCGCCTCGTCCGGCGCGACGCGCGTGACGGGCACGACGCCCGCCGGGAGCTGCGTGAGGTTGAACAGGATCGACGGGCTCCCCGCGACGGCGAAGTCGCGCGAGAGGCCGTGCGGGAGCGCGGGCGTCGCGTGCGCGGGGCAGACGATCACGTCGACGCCTGCGTCGCGGATCGCGCGCTCGATCGCGACCTTCGCCGCGCGGAGCGCGCCCGTGAGCCTCCAGTACGCAGCGACCGGCTTTTGTCCGAACGACGCGAGGAACCGCGCGAGCCGCTCCTCGCCGAACGCGCGCGCGGCGCCGCCGATCGCGCGCCGAGCCGCGGGCGGGATGCGCGCGATCCGCGTCAGCGACTTGAGCGACCCGTCGATCTCGCTGCCCTCGAGCGCGGCGATCGCCGTCGCGCCGCCGTCGGCCGAGAGCGCGCCGAAGTAGCCGTACACGGCGTCGACCACGCCGGGCAGCTCGATCGGCACGGTGCGCGCGCCCGCGCCCTCGAGCGCCGACGCGGCCCTCCGCACGGCCCGCGCGACCGCGATCGACGGCGTGAGCAGGCCGTCGTCGATCAGCACGCCGACCTTGAGCTTCGCGACGTCGACGCCGTCGGGATCCGCGAACGGCAGCGGGGGCACGCGCCCGTCGGCCGCGCTCATCGCCGCGACGTCGAGCGCGCGCATCGCGAGGACGAGATCCCCCGTCGTGCGCGCCATCGGCCCGAGCTGCGAGCGGATCGCCTCTTGACCGACGAGCACGCCGTTCGAGCCGAGGTTCGACCAGCGATCGAGCGTCGGCTTGAGGCCCGCGATGCCCGTGAAATGCGCGGGCACGCGGATGCTCCCGCCGATGTCGGTGCCGACGCCGAGCGGCGAGCAGCCCGACGCGATCGCCGCCGCCTCACCGCCGGACGACCCGCCCGGCGTGTGGTCGTGGCTCCACGGGTTCTTCACCTGGCCGAACAGCGGGTTTCGGCTCTCGTGGAAGAGGAGCAGCTGTGAGACGTTCGTGCGCCCGAGGATCACGCAGCCTGCCGCGCGCAGCGCCTCGACGATGACGGCGTCGCGCACGGCGACGAGGTCCTTGCGCTTCACGACGCCGAGGGTCGAGGCGGAGCCCGCGTGGTCGAGCGACTCCTTCACGGTGACGGGCAGGCCGTGCATCGGTCCGCGCGCGTCGCCGCGGCGGCGCTCCTCGTCCGCGCGTCGCGCGGCGGCGATCGCCGCGTCGTCGAGGACCTCGGTGAACGCCTCGAGCGCCCGCCCCTCGGCGTGGATGCGGTCGAGGTGCGCGCGCGTGAGCTCCTCCGAGGAGATCTCGCCGGCCGCGAGGAGGCCGGCGAGGCGCGTCGCCGGAGAAAAGAGCAGGTCTCGATCGAGCACGCGCGCACCGTAGCCGTGTTCGCAGGCGGTCGCGCCATCCGTTTCGGGGCCCTCGACGCCGCGCGCGAGACGCGCGATGGGAGCGCCGCGCGCGCCGCGTGAGGCCGCGCTCAAGGAGATCACGTGAAGCTCTATTTCAGCCCCGGCGCCTGCTCCCTGTCTCCGCACATCGCGCTCCGCGAGGCCGGCGTCGCGTTCGAGCTCGAGGCCGTGACGCTCGCGACGAAGGTCACGAAGCACGGCGACGACTTCAACGCCGTGAACCCGAAGGGCATGGTGCCGACGCTCGCGCTCGACGACGGCGACGTGCTCACCGAGGGCCCCGCGATCGTGCAGCTCATCGCCGACATGAAGCCCGATGCGAAGCTCGCGCCCGCGAACGGCACGCGCGCGCGCTACCACCTCCAGGAGTGGCTCAACTTCATCTCCACCGAGCTGCACAAGCAGTTCTCGCCCCTCTTCGCGAAGGACACGCCCGACTCGGTGAAGGACCAGCAGCGCGAGCGCATCGGCAAGAAGCTCGATCACGTCGTGAAGCAGCTCGGCGAGCGGCCGTACCTCATGGGCGACTTCACGGTCGCCGACGCGTACCTCTACACCGTGCTCCGCTGGGGCCGGCTCACGGGCGTCGACGTCGCGAAATGGCCGAGCCTCGTCGCGTTCATGGACCGCGTCGAGGAGCGCCCCGCGGTCACCGCCGCGCTCGAGGCCGAAGGGCTCAAGAAGTCGAAGCGCCCTTCATGAGGTGAAGCGGCGCGTACACGTCTGCCCGCGTCGGCGCCGTGGTGGCGCCGACCAACCGCAGGGCGAGATCACGTACGCGCTCGGAGACGCGCGCGGGTGCTCGGCGAGTTGTCTACGGGATCGATCCGCCCACGCCCTGGTTGCTGCAGGTCGTCGGCGTCGTCGAGCAGCCGCTCGTGCTGCAGCCGCTCGTGCTGCAGCCGGCGCTCGTCGTCGACGAGCAGCCGCTCGTCGTGCTGCAGCTCGTGGACGTGCAGCCGCTCGTGCTGCAGCCCGTGTGCGTACAGCCGCTGGTGCTGCAACCCGTCGTGCAGTTCGCCGTCGCGCACGTGTTCATCTGGCAGCCGTGCGTGGTGCAGCCCGTCTGCGCCCTGGCTGCGCATCCCGTCCCGTCACCACCCTCGTACGTCGTCGAGCAAGCGGCACCCAGCGCGCCTGCACCGACGACGAAGCCTGCGAGGATCGCCGCGAGTTCCGTCTTCATGTGCCAACCCCTTCCCACCGTAAGAGTACCGCAACCGAGCGCCGAGAGGCGCTTACTGTGATGAGCCGCCTGCTCCCGCGCACCCGGCGGTTCCGCAGAACGTCCCGGAGCTCGCGCAGCTGCTCGCGCTGCAGAACGAGCCCGTCGTGCACCCGCTGCAGCCGGCGCACTGCGCCGCGCACGACGGTTCACTCGTCGTCGAGCATCCGGCGCACGCCGTCGTGCCGCATGCGTTCGTGGTGCACGCGGGCGCCGAACACCCCGTCGTGGGCGAGCAGGCGGACATCTGACCACACCCCGTGGCGCACGCGTGCGCGCCCATCGTCTCGGGGGACTCGCCGGAGCACGCCTCCTGGCCGGAGACGAGCAGAACGCTGACGAAGCAGCCGAGGATCACGCCGAGCTCCGTCTTCATGACCGGCGCGACGGCGCGCCGTCCCTCGACCCGCTCTGTTCGTTGATCGTGCCCATGTCGTGCAGACCTCGCCGCGCCTGCTTCCCGGATTGGGCAGCGCGATTCCCGTCGGGTACCGCGGCCGTCCTGCATCCGGGTGCTGCTCGGAGGTAGAGCACGGGGCGCGCCAACCGCGTGCCGCTGGCACGACGGCGGCGGGACCACCCGCAGGCGCTACCGCGTCGCCGGCGCACGCGCGACAAAGCGCACGCTCGACAAAGCGCGCGCGCGACAAGACCGCACGCTCGACGCGATCGAAGATCGCGCCGAGGGCGTCTCTTCTGCGGGCTCGGTTCGAGCGGAGGGCAGCTGGCGGCCGCGTCGCGAGCTCTAGCGGGACTCGGGCGAGGGCTGGTTACCCTCGAAGATCACGGGAGGGTGCCGCCCGCGCCGCTGCAGTTCGAGGTCGTACAGGTCGAGCAGCCGAAGCAGCCGGTCACCGTGCAACTGCCAATGCTGCACCCGGTGAAGCTGCAGCTCGAGGTCGAGTGCGTGCTGCAGCTCGAGGAGAAGCTGCAGCTGCCCGAGAAGCTGCAGCTCGAGAAGCTGCAGCCCGAGAAGCTGCAGCTGCTGCTGAAGCTGCACGAGAACGAAGAGCTGCACCCCGAGGTGCTGCAGCTCGTGTGGTGACCGCACGAGTGACCGCAGCTCTGCGTCGTGGCGGCGCAGCTGTGGTGACCGCACGTCGTGGTCGCCGCGCAGCTCTGCTGATGGTGGTGGCCGCCCGTCGTCGCGCCGCCCCCGCCATCGCCGAAGCCGTCGACGCTGTTCGCGCAGCCCGGCGCCATGAGCGCCCCGCTGGCGATGAAGCCCACCAGGATAACCCCGAGTTCCGTTTTCATAAGCAACCCCTTGCCGCCGACAGTTGAGCAGAGCCCCCCGACGGGCTCAACATGAAAACAATTTTCGTACCGAAGGCGGGCGAGCTACCTCGCCCAAGGAAACTGCCACGCGCGAAACGCTCGCGCGGCGCCCGTGCGATCGAGGTCGGCGCGGATGCTCGGCGGGAGCGAAGCGCGCTCCACGCGGCGGGTCTCGGCCACGACGGCGCCGTCGTCGAAGCGAACGGTCACGCGGACATCCATGGCCGCGGGCTCACGTTTCCACGAGCGGCGCTCGGAGAGCGGGCCGCCGGCGAGGACGCGCTCGAACGAGAGCTCGACGCTCTTCACGAGCTCTTCGACGCGCGCGACGACCTCCGGCTCGGGCGTTCCGGTGATGGCCGCCTCGACCTGCTCTGCGTCGAGCGAGGGCGCCCGCTTGGCGACGCCGCGGGCGACGCACCGGGCGACGAGGTCGTCGATTGCGTCGGACTGGGCCACGACGACCGCCTTCGCCGCGCGCCGCCGCGCGAGCTTCGCCACGAGCACCACGAGGATGAAGAGCCCAAGCGCCCCGAAGATCATTCACCGCTCCCCGCGCGGTGCACCCGGCCGCGCCGTGTTGCTTAGCGCGTGGCCGAGGGTCGCGCACGCACGAAAGATGCGCGGCGCGGGCGCGCGTGGCCGGGCTATCGCGCGCGGAGCAGGCGAGACAGGTGCGAGCGCTCCCACGCGAGCGCGCGCTCGTAGTCGCGGAAGAGGCGCTCGCGCGCGAGGAACGACGGCGGATGCAGCATGCGCCGCCCGTTGCCCTGGCTGGCCGGGACCACGTGGTGGAGCATCTCGTGGTACATGATGTACGAGGCGAAGTACCGGGGGATCCAGGGCTTGTCGAGCACGGGGTGCACGCGGATGAGCCGCTCGACGGCCGAATAGCTACCGAGTTTGATCGTCGCACGGCGCTCGGCCTTGGGCCGCGTCTTCTTGCCCCACGTCACGAGCGCGTCGACCGCGCCCGCGAAGTACTTGTCGTTCACCGACTGGAAGATCGAGAGCAGGTCGTGGTGGGTGCCCTGCGTGACGAGCGGCGCCTGCACCTCTTGCGCGGCCCGGATGCGGAAGGCGTTCTCGTCGATGAAGCGGCTGACGACGGCCGACGACTCGCGGTTCCTGTCGCACAGGTAGCTCGCGAGCGCCTCCTGCACGAGGCTCGGCGCGTCGAGGAACATGTGGTGGATGCGCGCGCGGACGAAGCCCTCCTCGTGCGAGAGCGAGATCATCCGCCGGTGGTTGTCCGTCACGCTGAGGGCGAGCGGGCTCGCATGGCCCTTGGCGAGACGGCGCTCGAGCGCCTGCCGCGCGCCCTCGTGGACGTAGAGCTGGGGGGTGCCGGCGGGGAACGACACCTCGATCGGCGAGACCCGAGGGTCGGGCACGCGGACCGCGGCGGCGGACACCCGGGGGGCCAGCGCAGCGACCGCCTGCCCACGGGCGACCCGGCCGAGCGGCCGGTCCTCGGCCGGGGCGCGGTTGCGTCGTCCCCCTCGCGGGAAGGGAAAGAAGAGCGGTCCCGTCACCTCGAACCTCCTCCATGGGCGTATGCGGGGGGCCCCCCCTTGTCAAGGAGACGCCTGCAACTATTCGATATATTTGTATTTTGCTAAAAATACCGGGGCCCTCGCTCAGGCGTGGGGGTCCACGACGGAGACGAGCCGCAGCGAGGGATTGTCGACGCGAGGACCGGCCGGGTTGCTGTCTTCGTCGGCCTCGAACGCGACGATCATCGCGGTGCGAAAGCCGCGTAGCGTCGCCGCCGCGCCGCGACCGAGCTCGCGCGCGAGCGCGTCGATGTTCGGGTTGTGACCGACAAGCAACGCGTCCTCCGCCCCACGCGCGAGTTGGTAAGCGAGCGCAGACGGGATGTCGGCGGAGGAGCTGAGCCGCTCGTCGACCTCGACCACGACCTCGGGCCGAGCGGCGCCGCGGCGGACGATCTCCGCCGTCTCGCGGGCGCGCACCAACGGGCTCGAGAGGATGCGCCGCAGCGGCTCCGACCGGGAGGCGCGGAGGAGCTCGGCCGCCCGCGCGACGACGGCGCGCCCGCTCTCGGTGAGCCGGCGATCGAAGTCCTTGCCCGTCGGCGCGTGGTCCTCCGCGGGACCGTGGCGCATCACGTAGAGGATCAATTGGCCTTCGGTGGCGGGGAGCGACGCGCCTCGGCGGCCGGCGGACCTGCGTGGTTGCCCTTCTCGGCCTTGTCGGCCTTGTCGGCCTTGGCGGCGGCAGCGGCGGCCGCAGCGGCGGCCTGCGCGCCCTCGCGGTGGATGCCGTGCTTCGCGAGGACGAGGCCCTCGATCTTGTCGAGCATCTGCGGGTGCTGCTCGAGGAAGGTGCGTGCGTTGTCGCGGCCTTGGCCGATGCGCTCGCCCTGGAAGGAGAACCAGGCGCCGCTCTTCTCGACGATGTTCGCCTCGGTCGCGAGGTCGATCACGTCGCCCGAGTGGCTGATGCCCTGGCCGTAGAGGATGTCGAACTCCACCTGGCGGAAGGGCGGCGCCATCTTGTTCTTCACGACCTTCACGAGCGTGCGGTTGCCGACGACGTTCGGGTCCTTCCCGCCGACCGCCGCCTCCTTGATCTTGCCGATGGCCCGGATGTCGAGGCGCACCGACGAGTAGAACTTGAGGGCGTTGCCGCCGCTGGTCGTCTCGGGGCTGCCGAACATCACGCCGATCTTCATGCGGATCTGGTTGATGAACATGAGCAGGCACTGCGAGCGCGAGACGGTGCCGGTGAGCTTGCGGAGGGCCTGGCTCATGAGGCGGGCCTGGAGGCCGACGTGGCTGTCGCCCATGTCTCCCTCGATCTCGGCCTTCGGGACGAGCGCGGCCACCGAGTCGATGACGATGAGGTCGACCGCGTTCGAGCGGACGAGCATGTCGGCGATCTCGAGCGCCTGCTCGCCGTAGTCGGGCTGGGAGATGAGGAGCTCGTCGGTCTTCACGCCGAGCTTCTTCGCGTAGTTCACGTCGAGCGCGTGCTCGGCGTCGATGAACGCGGCCGTGCCGCCGGCGCGCTGGATCGACGCGATGGCGTGCAGCGTGAGCGTGGTCTTGCCGCTCGCCTCCGGGCCGTAGATCTCGACGATGCGGCCGCGGGGGTAGCCGCCGATGCCGAGGGCGATGTCGAGGCCGAGCGAGCCGCTCGAGACGGCGGCGATCTCCTCGTTGAGGTTCTGGCCGTCCTTCAGGCGCATGATGGCGCCCTTGCCGAACTCCTTCTCCACGGAGGCGAGCGCGAGCTCGAGCGCGGCGCTCTTCTGCTTGCTGTTCTTGTCGTCGTTCGTGCTCATGGCGGCTCTCCCGGAGGGCTTGAGGGCGTGTGGAATGAAGGTCCGGACAGTACTGTCCTAACGTTCACGTGTCAACCTGCAGCGCGCCTGTCGCGCGGGCCGCCTGAAACGCGGCGCCGGCGCGGCCGTTGCGATAGAAGCGATCCCGGCGGCTCCGCTGTCGCGGGCCGCGATCGCGGCGCGGTGCGTGTCGCGCCGACGGAGGCAGCTCGTGAGCGTGCTCGAACCCGGGGCCGTATTCGGCCGGGACTTCCGAATCGTCAAGGCCCTCCGCGCGGGCGGCATGGGGGCCGTCTACATCGCCGAGCAAATGAGCACGGGCAAGCAGCGCGCCCTCAAGGTGATGGCCCCCGAGCTCGCCGGCGACCAGGGGCTCCGCGAGCGCTTCGTCCTCGAGGCGATGGCCGCGTCGAAGATCGACAGCGACCACGTGGTCGAGATCGTGACCGCCGGCGTCGACGAGCAGACGCGCGCGCCGTACATCGTGATGGAGCTCCTCAAGGGCGAGGAGCTCGCCGACGCGCTCACCCGCACCGGCGCGCTGCCGCTCGGCGACGTGGCCGAGATCCTCGCGCAGGTCGGCCACGCGCTCGAGCAGGCGCACGCGCACGGCATCGTCCACCGCGACCTCAAGCCCGAGAACGTGTTCCTCGCGACGTCGCGCCGGCGGGACGTCGCGTTCACGGCGAAGATCCTCGACTTCGGCATCGCGAAGCTCGTCGCCGACAGCCAGAAGACGGGCACGCAGCCGCTCGGGACGCCGCTCTTCATGGCCCCCGAGCAGACCGACCGGCGCGGCAGGATCTGCCCCGCGACCGACGTGTGGGCGCTCGGGCTCATCGCGTTCAAGCTGCTCGTCGGCCGCGATTTCTGGGCCGAGGCGGACGGCTCGCTGCCCATGTTGCTCCGCGAGATCTGCGTCGAGCCGATCCCGTTCGCGTCGGCGCGGGCGAGGGAGTTCGGCGCCGAGCAGCGCATCCCGCCCGGGTTCGACGCGTGGTTCTCGCGCTGCGTCACCCGCGACGTCGACGCGCGCTTTCAGGAGGCGGGCGAGGCCGTCCGCGCCTTCGCCGAGCTCGTGACCGCCGACGCGCCCCGCGGCGTGCTCGTGATGCAGGCGGCGAGCATGTCGGGCGACATCTCGCCCATGGCGCTCACGCCGATGCCGCGCTCGCTCCAGGTCACGCCGTCGGGCTCGACGCGCCCGCCTGCGCGCGAGGAGGCGGCGCTCGTCAACGCGCGCACCGCCGCGACGCCGGGCGCCGCGACGCTCGAGTCGCCCACGCCGAAGAAGGGGGCGCCGGTCGCGCTGATCCTCGGCGGGATGCTCGTGCTCGGCGGGGCCGCTGCGTTCTTCGCGCTGCGCGGCGGCGGCGGGGACGCGACGAAGGGCGCGCCGACCGCGGCGCCCAGCGCGTCGACCGCGGCGATGACGCCCACGGCGAGCGCGAGCGCCGCCGCGCCGGCTGGCGCCGCGAAGACGACGTGCCCCGGCGGGATGGTCCTCATCCCCGGCGGCAACATGTTCATGGGCGCGCGCGATCTCCCCGACGGCGCCGACGCGAAGCCTCCGCACGCCGTGTCGGTCACGAGCTTCTGCGTCGACAAGACCGAGGTGACGACGAAGGCCTACTTCGCGTGCGTCGATCAAGGCGACTGCGAGCGCCCGCTCGAGCAGGTGAGCTGGCCGAACATCAAGGACGAGTCGAAGAAGCGCTACAGCCCGTTCTGCAACGCCAACCACCGCGCCGAGCACGGCGACCACCCCATCAACTGCGTCGCCTGGCCGATGGCGGACAACTACTGCAAGAAGAACAAGAAGCGCCTCCCGACCGAGGCCGAGTGGGAGTTCGCGGCGCGCGGCTCGAAGCAGAACAAGTACCCCTGGGGCGACGACGCGCCGACGGCCAAGCACCTGAACGCGTGCGGCGCCGAGTGCGCGAAGTGGGGCGAGGCGAACGGCGACGCGAAGAAGACGATGTACGAGGGCGACGACGGCTTCGTCGGCACGGCGCCCGTCGGCAGCTTCCCCAAGGGCGCGTCGGCGCACGGCGTGCTCGACCTCGCCGGCAACGTCTGGGAGTGGACGAGCGACTTCTACGCGCCGTACACGGACCAGAAGCAGGTCGACCCCGAGGGCCCGGCCACCGGCGACAAGCGCGTGCTCCGCGGCGGCGATTTCTTCGGCTTCGACCCGAACTGGGCGAGCCCGGCGTGGCGCTGGAAGACGGATCCGGAGACGTACAACCACGCGATCGGCTTCCGCTGCGTGGCCGACCCGACGTGACGAGCTGACGGCGCGCCGTGCGCGAGGCGGCGTCGGCCGCCGACCCGGCGGCGCCGCAACAAGCCTTCGCGCGGTCGGTCGACGCACCGAGGAGGGCACGATTTGTGCGCGACGCGGTGGACACCGCTGGACTAGGCTCCGGAGATGCGCACGCTCGGCCTCCACTTCGCTTGTGTCTTGTCCGTCGTGTCCGCGATCGCGCTGCTCGTGCCCGCGTGCGGGAGCGACAGCGACGCGACCGGGTGCAACGATCCGAACCGGGCCCCGGTCACGGAGTACTCGCAGCCGTTCGGCACGCCGTGCTGCGACGACGACGAGTGCGCGACGCAATCGTGCGACGACTTCGGCGCGCAGGGCAGCCTCTGCTCCCTCTTCTGCGGCGGCGACCAGGACTGCATCGGACTCGGCGACGGGACCTGCAACGCGAGCCACTTCTGCGAAGTCTCGATGTAGCGGCCCGAGCGATCAGAACAGGCCGATCGAGAAGCTGAACGCGCCGAAGTCCTCCCACTCGCGGCGCCAGAGATCGATGCCGTAGTCGAGCGCGATGGGCCCGATCGGCGACGCGATGCGCAGGCCCGCGCCGGGCCCGTAGCGGAGCTCCCACGGCCGCGCGCTCCCGGGCTCGACCCACACGTTGCCCATGTCGAGGAAGAGGCCGAGCGCGAACGTCTCCGTCAGCGGCACGCGGAGCTCGGCGCGCGGGTTGAGGTAGAGGTCACCGCCCCGGAGCACGACGTCGTCGATCGTGAGCGGCGCGCCGTTCGCGTCCTTCGCGCCCTTCTGGATCTTCACGGCGACGTCCTGCGGGACGAGCGCGTCGGTCAAGAACGAGCGGATCGTGTCGACGCCGCCCATGAAGAACAGGCGATCGGGGTACGTCTCGCTCGTCGACGAGAGCTGGAAGTTGTAGCCGCCGGCGAGGCTCAGGGCGAGCGCGGTGCCCTTGTTCGTGAAGCGGATGTAGCCGGCGATCTTGCCCGTGAACTTGAGGAAGTGGCTGATGATGGTCGCGGGGTTGTCGGCGGTGTCGCTCGGGAACGCGTTCACGTGCTCGATGCTGCCGGCGAGGAGGATGCCGCGCGTCGCCGCGAACGGGTTGTCGCGCGCGTCCCACGTGGCGCTGACGCGCTCGGCGACGGCGATCGTGCGGCCCTCGGGCACTCGCAGGAGCGAGATCGCGTCCGCGAGCGCCGCCTGGTTGAAGATGCCGACGTCGTTGAGCTCGCCCGACGCAGAGAGCTGGGTCGTCAGCGTGCGGAACGGGCGGTACGTGAGGCTCGGGACGAGCGCCTCCTTCGTGATACCGAAGTCGCGCTGGTTGTCGCGCACGTCGATCGCGTCGAGGCCGAGGCTCACGCGCGGGCCGAGGCCGACCTCGGGGAAGATGACCGACACGGTGTCGCGCCGCTCGAGCCGCTCCGCGACGGCGAGCGTGTCGTAGTTCGTCTTCACCTGCGGATCGAGGATCATGAAGTCGAAGATGTACGAGAGCTGCACGCGCAAGGTGACGCTCACCGCGTAGCCCGCGACGTTGTGGTGGCCGTACTCGATCGCGAAGCGGATGCCGTCGCCCGTGGAGAAGCCGACGAGCGGATCGAGGTACTGCGGGAGCTGCTCGGCGACGGTGATGATGACGCGCTTTTGCCGCTGCGGGACGTCGGGATCCTCGAGCGCGATCGACACGCTCGAGAACGTGCCGAGCGTCGCGATCTGCTCCTCGCTCGTGCGCACCCAGCTCTGGCGGTACGGCGCGCCGACCTTCAAATCGAGGCGGCCGATGATGAGGCTCGTGCTCGTGCGCTGGTTGCCGCGGACGACGATGCCCGACACGATCACCTGCTCGCGCTCGGTGACGTAGAAGCGGACGCGCGCGCGCGTGCGGTCGGGCGAGGGCTCGATCCCCCAGCGCACCTCGGCGTAGGCGTAGCCCTCGTCCTTGTAGTGATCGAGGAGCTTCACGCGCGCGGCCTCGAGCTCGAGGTTCGAGAGCGGCTTGCCGAGATCGAGGTCGACGACCTTCGCGAGCGCCTTCTCGTCGTCGTGCTTGTTGCCGTCGAAGCCGAGGTCGTAGAGCGTGGTCTCGGGGCCGAGCTGCACGGGGATGCGCAGCGTGACGACCGGCGCGCACGCGACGCCCTTCGACGCGCTCGGGTGGCACGTGTCGACGTCGGGCACAGTCGGCTCGGGCAGCGGAAGGCCGATCGCGTCGCGCATGCAGCGCGCCTTCGGCGGGTCGGGGAGCGGCTCTTCGATGCACTGCTCGGCGGGCGAATCCTTCGCGCACGCCCCGCGCACGACCGAGATGGGCCCGACCACGGCGTTGAGGTAGCCCTTCGAGTGCACGAGGTCGCGCAGGTGCTTGAGCGCGCGCTCGTACGTGTCGGCCGCGTACGTCATGCGCGGGTTGAGATCGGGCGGCATGCCGCGGCGGCCCGCGCCCTCGGTCGGACCGATGGTCTGCATCATCGTGCGCGGGTCCATGTTCGCGAGCACGTCGGCGCCGGGGAGCTCGTCCTCGAGGAAGCTGTCGATCTCCTTGCCGAGATCGTCGGGCGAAAACGGACCGCGGAGGCACGGGAACACGCGCCGCGCGACGCGCACCTGCTGGTGCTCGGCGATCGTGAACGCGAGGAAGTGCACCGGCTCGTCGGGCCGACCGCGCTCGGCCGCGGTGATGTCGACGTCGAGGAAGCCGCGCCGCACGTAGAACGTGCGGAGGCGCTCGACGAGCTCGCCGATCTTCCACTCGGGCGACTTCTCGAGGTTCAGCGCCTGCGCGAGCTGGTCCTTGTCGAACGCGTGGTTGCCCTCGAACGCGGGGCGGATGCGCGGGCCGGTGTCGAGGTAGACGTACAGGTAGCCGAAGTCGCCGACGTTGCGCTGCGCGTGGCGGACCTCGGCGCGGTAGAAGCCCTTCTGCTTCAAGAGCTCGGTCATCTCGCGATCGGCCTCGATCAGCGCCTGCTCGTCGAGGCGCGCGCCCTGGCCGAGCTTGTACTCGCTCTTGAGGTCGCCGAGCTCGCGCCCCTCGCGCGGGTCGATGACGAAGACGCGCTGCGCGATGCGGCGCGGCGGACCCGACTCGATGTAGACCGCGAGCACGACGCGCGTGGGATCGTCGACGTCCGACGTGTCGACCACGACGCGCGCGCGAGGGTAGCCGCGCGACTCGTAGAACTTGCGCATGCGCTCGGCGATGCGCGGCAGCAGCGTCGCGGTGAGCTCGGTCCCCTCGGAGATCTGCACGGCCTCGAGCGTCTCGGCCGAGTCGAGGACCGCGCCGTGGA
>DASYCF010000525.1:0-2177 GCA_036500365.1 Byssovorax sp. | reverse complement strand
TTCGTGGGGGCTCGGCGCGCGCACCTGTGCGACGCGCGCGAGCCCACCTTCGTGGGGGCTCGGGCGACCATGTCGGTGGAATGTCGACGGTTGTGGCGCGCGCCGAGAGACGGCAGCGGACGCGCGATCGCAACTTTCGGTTGCCATCATGCCGCGAGTCTCGCCAAACGCAACACCACGTAGCGATCTACGGCGCCGCCTCGGTCGAAGCGAACGACGTCGGCCCAGAAGCGCGAAGCGGGCCGCGAGGTGATTCCTCCGGCCCGCAGCAAAGCTTCATTCGGTGATGCACCGACCGCGCTTTCAGGCGCGCGCTACTTCGTCAAGCGGGCGAGCTCTTCCTTGATGATCGTCTCGGCGAGGACGGGAACCACCTCCCAGACGACGCGCTCGACCACGTCGCGCGAGATGGCGAGCACGGCGTCGACCTGGGCGGGGCTCAACCCGAGCTGCTCGAGCTTCCCGGCCATCTGCCCGTTGACGTGCGCAGCAGCGGCCGCGGGCGCAGGAGCGGGCGCGTGCGTCGCGGCCGCCGCGGGCGCCTGCATCGGAAGGCCGGTGACGGGCGTCGGCGAGAGCGGCGTCGTCGTGCCGAGGGGCTTCGCCGCCGGTGCGACCGGGGCGCCCGATTGGACTCCCGGCGGCGGGTTGTAGATGAGCGTCTTCGCGCGCTGCATCGTGGGCGACGGCATCGCCGGCACGGCGGACGCAGCGGCGGGAGCGACGGGCGCCCTCGACGCCGCGGCGGCCGGAGCCGCCGGCCTCGCCGCGGGGGCCGCCGCCGCTGCCGCAGGCGCCGCGGCGGCTGGCCGCGCGCCCGCCGGCGCCGCGAGCAGCTTCTTCACCTTGTCGATCATCTGCTGCGTGTCGAACGGCTTGTCGATGTGGTCGTCGGCCTGCGCGTCGGTGCCGAGCGCGGGGACGAACGCGTTCTGCTTGCTCGACAGGAGGAGCACGGGCGTCTGCGGCGACGCCTGCTTGATCGCCTTGCAGACGTCGTAGCCGTTCTTCGGATCCAGCGTGAGGTCGCAGATGACGAGGTCGGGCTTGTCGCTCTTGAGCTTCTGCAGCGCCGCGTCGGCCGAGGGAACCGCGACGACCTTGAAATCCGGACCTGCGAAGGTGATCTCGAGGACCTTGCGCATGGTCACGCTGTCGTCGACGGCGAGAAGGGTGCTGGGCACGGACGGAGTCTCCTCTCTGGGTGGCCTTGGACGACGACGCGTGGCCGCGATGGGCCGAAGGGCGACGACGCAGCCGCTCGTGGCGGCCGCGCGGGCCCAGGGGGGCCGCATCCGCGGATATCTTCGAGCGCGCGCGCTCCATGTGTCAACATCGCGGAGGTTTGGCGCCTCGGGAGCCCCCTCGGAACGGTCGCCTCGGAGGGCCTCGTGAGCTCGCGCCCGTCGCGGCCGAGCCGCCGATTCTCGCGGTCAGCGCGGCGGAGCAGGCCGAGTTTCGCGGCGGCGCGCCCGCCGTCGTGCCCCCGGAGCTCGCGGGCCGCCCGCTCGATCGCGTGGTCCGCGCGCTCTCGGGCGCCGCCTGGAACGAGGCGCGCGGCTGGATCCGCTCGGGGAAGGTGCGGGTGGGCGACGCGCTCGTCACCGACCCGACGCGCGTCGTGCACGCGGGCGACCGCGTTCAGCATCGCAGCGCCGCGCCCCGGCCCGAGGTCGCTCGCGTCCGAGCCGTCGAGGCCGAGCTCTTCGTCTACGTCGACGCCGCGATCGTCGTCGTCCGCAAGCCGGCGTTCATGTCCACGGTCCCCTTCGGCGACGAGCCGTCGGACGAGACCACCCTCGACGCGCTCGTCCGCGAGGCGCTCGCGCGGCGCGACAAGATCCGCGGGCGCGCGCCCCTCGGCGTGGTGCAGCGGCTCGACAAGGGTACGACGGGCCTGCTCGTGTTCGCGCGCTCGGTCGAGGCGAAGCAGAGCCTCGCCCAGCAGCTCCGCGTGCACACCGTACACCGGCGCTACCTCGCGATCGCGCACGGCGTCGTCGCGTCGGGCACGCACCGCTCGTACCTCGTGGCCGACCGCGGCGACGGCCTGCGCGGCTCGGCGCGGCGCGGCCAGCGCGAGGGGCAGCTCGCGGTCACGCACGTCGAGGCGCTCGAGCGGCTCGCGGGGGCGACGCTCGTCGGCTGCCGCCTCGAGACCGGCCGGACGCACCAGA
>DASYCF010000524.1:0-4609 GCA_036500365.1 Byssovorax sp. | reverse complement strand
TCGCGTCCGCGCTGTTGCTCGTCCACGGCGCCGCGTACGCCGACGGGCCCGCGCCGCCGGACGTCGGCGCCGTCAAAGCCCTGCCCGCCGAGCTCCCCGAGGTGCCGTCCGTCGCGGCCACGCGCTCGTCGGTGAGCCTCGCGCCGAGCTGGCCTCCCGCGCACCGCTTCGAGACGCGGAGCAAGGGCCTGCTCGTGACCGGCGTCGTGCTCTCGATCACGGGCGCGGTGCTGGTCACGAGCGGGGCGGTCATCTACGCCATCGGCGACGACCCGTGCTCGGATGGCAAGGTCGGCGCGCCGCGGACCGCGGAGCTGAATTTGTTCTGCAAGTCAGACCGCACGCCCTTCACCGCGGGGATGACCTTGATGGCCGTCGGCGGCACCGCGTTCGCGCTGGGCGTGCCGATGGCGGTGTTCGGCGGCTCGAGCTCCGTCGTCGCGACGGTGACGGCGAGTCCGCGCGGCGCCGGCTTGAAGCTGACCTTCTGACGCGCGCGCGGCGCCACGCAAACTGGGCCCGTTCAGCGCGGCGCGGCTAGCGTCCGTCGCCATGCATCGCGTCCGCTCGCCCGGGGTCGCCGCCGTGGTCGTCGCGTCTTGTCTCGCCCTCGCCCCGGGCCGCGCCGCGGCGGAGGAGCCGACGGTCGAGCCGGTGCCCTACGAGCCGCCCGCGACCGCATATCTGCCCGACTTGCCGCAGCCGACGACGCGCTACGTCGCCCAGCGCGCGCCGCAGCACGGCTCGGGGACGCCGCTGATCGTGATCGGCGGCGTGCTCCTCTCGGCCGGCGCGGTGGCGATGCTCGTCGGCGCGGTCGACATGGGCTCGGCGGAGTCGCCCGAGGCGACGCCGGGCAAGCACGAAGTCGCCGGGCCGATCCTCCTCGCGACCGGCGTCTCGGCGGCGCTCGGCGGCTCGATCATGATCCTCGTCGGCGGCGCGCGCAACGAGCGCGCCGACGGCTCCGGCGCCGACTGGGCCCGCGCGGCGACGCCCGCTGTCGTGCCGACCGGCCGCGGCGCCGCGCTGCGCTGGTCGTTCTGACCGTCATTCGAGGCCGAGCGCCGCGAGCGAGGCGTCGAGCTCGCTCGCGAGGCTCTTCACGATCTCGGCCGAGCTCCGGTCGTTCACCGCCGGCAGGCGCACGAGCGGCAAGTCGGGGAAGCGCCGCGCGAGCTCCGCGGCGAGCGCGTCGCCGGCGGCGGTGCGCGCCATGCGTTCGACCTCGAGCTGCGCGAGCGCCGCGCGCATCGGCGCCGAGAGGTTCGCGTCGGATCGGAGCGCGCGCGCGAAGCCGAGCTCGGTGAGGTCCGCGCGGTTCAAGACGAGCGCGCTCGGCCTGCGCCCAAACTTCTCGAGGCGTCGCGCGAGGTAGAGCACGTCGGCCCGCGCGGCGCCCGTCGGCGCGGCGACGAGGGCGAAGCGCGTCGCCTCGCCGAACAGGATCTGCTCCGCCTCGCGCGCGACCTGCGAGACGCGGACGCGCACGATCGCGAGGTCCGCGAAGATCTGCGCGATGTCGCCGATGAGCCGCGCGCCGATCGCCTTGGCGAGCGCGTCCTCGACGCGTCGCTTGCCCCACGAGAGCACGCCGCCGCCCGTGCTCTTGCCGCTCGTCGCCCGCTGCGCGAGGCCGCCGATCCAGCCCATCGCGCGGCCCTCGAGCAGCGCGGCGAGGCGGCCCGGGTACGTGACCAGGTCGAGCGCGTGGCGCGACGGCGCCGTGTCGATGACGACGTGATCGAACGCCTGCTCGTCGACGGCGCGCGCGACGAGCATCACGCTCATCAGCTCGTGCACGCCGGCGATCGCGCCCTCGAGGATCCCGTACAGCGGGTTGGCGAACACGCGGGCGCGCGCGGCGTCTTCACCCGCGAACAGGAACTCGATGAAGCCGCGTACGGCGCCCTGCGGATCGGGCATGAGCGCGTAGAGGTAGCCGTTGGCGCGCGCGTCGACGCGGGCTTTGCGCACGGTCGTCCCGATGGGCACGCCGATGGCGTCGGCGAGGCGGCGCGCGGGATCGACCGTCACGACGAGCGTCTTCTTCTTGCGGCGCGCGAGGGCGAGGGCCAGCGCGGCCGACGTCGTCGTCTTGCCGACGCCCCCGCCGCCCGCGCACACCAGCACGCGCGGCATCGACCGCGTGACCGTCAGGGTCGTCTTCGGCGCGCTCACCCGAAGCGCTCCTTCGCGAGCCACCGGGCCACCTCGTCGAGCGGCGGATCGGCGCCCGCGTCCTTCAGGATCACGGGCTCGAGCCGCGTCGAGTGCAGGGCGTCGGACAGCGCCTCGAGCGCCTCGCGGTTCGCGTCCTCGCGGGCCTCGAGCGCGGCGGCGAGGTCCGCGGCGGCTCCGGCGAGCGGGCTCGACGACACGGCCATCGCGCGCGCGTCGCGAACAGCGCCCTCGGGAACGGCCGCGGGGAAGCGGTTCACGACGAGCCGCGTCGCGGTGAGCTCGACGTCGCGCTCGATGGCGACGACCAGCTCGAGCGTCTCGCGTACGACGAGCCGCTCGGGCAGCGTGACGACCACGATCGAGCACCGACCCTTCGCGACGAGCTCGTCGCGCAGGCGCGACGTGAGCTTGAGGAGCGGCCCTCCGTCGACCAGCGCAGCGAACTGCGCCGGCGCGCGCAGCCACGCGACGCCGTGCCCGGTGGCGGGCATGTCGACGAACACCTGCGCGCCGGGGTGCTCCTCCGCGACGAGCCGCACCGACTCGAGCATGCCGAGCTCGCGGATCGCGGGCGCCGCGCCGACGAAGCGCTTCACCGCGAAGTTCGAGAGCACCGCGCGCCCGACGATCGCCGGGCCGAAGAGCGAGCTGAACGCGCGGACGACGGCCTCGTGCGCGGGCAGCGGGACGTGCACGACCTTGGGGTGCGACTTCGCGAGCACGCGGGCGCCCGACTCGCCGTCGCCGAACTCGACGAGGACCGACCTGCCGTCGCGCTCGGCGGCGCCGACGGCGAGCGCCGCCGCGACCGTGGTCTTGCCGACGCCGCCCTTGCCCGTGACGAAGACCACGCGCGCGAGCTTGTGTCCGCCCGCGCGGCGGCTCGACGGCGGGCCGGCGGCCCCGTGCTTGTCCGACGAAGCGCCCATGCTCAGACGAGGCGCATGAGGCGGAGGCGCACGAACGCGCGCGCCTCGTTCGAGCGACGGGCGAGCGCCGCCGCCACGTCGCGCGCGGCGCGCCGGACCCGTCGGCTCGAGCGGAGCCGCGCCTCGACGACGCGCGCGGCGGCGACGACGACGTGCCGCGCCTTCACGACACGACTCCGCGCGCCGCGTCCTTGCGGCGGAGCGCGATCGGCGCCTCGCCGAGCGGCTTCACGTCGATGCGGCACGTGTGCCCGCCGTGCTTGGGGATGGTCGTCGTCAAGTGGTAGCGGAGCCCGAACGCCGAGGAGATGCCGCTCTGGAACTGCCCGAAGATGCCGCAGTGCGCGCCGTTCCAGCCGGGCGCCGTGTACCACGGGCACGCGGAGCCCTCGAGCATGCCGGAGCGCGCGTCGTCGTTCGTTTCGGCGCGGTGCACGGGGTTCACGCGGAAGACGTACTCGCTCATTCGGAGCACCTCGAGCGCCTCGGCGGGCGCGTCGCCGAGCCGCCAGGCCTTGCGCATCTTCTTGCCGAACCGCGCGCCAGCGTCGAAGCAGAGGTCGCCGAGCACGACGCGCGCGCGCGGCAGCCGCGCCGGGAGCTCGTCGGTGAGCGCGATGAGGAGCTCGCCGAGGTGGCAGCTGACCTCCTCCCAGCGCGCGCGCATCGTGAGCGGCGCGACGAGCTCCTCCGCCGCGGCGTGATCTCGCACCGAGCGCGGCGCGCCGCCGAGGTCGTCGAACAGCCACGCCGCCCCGACGTTCGAGGCCACGCGAGCGAGCGCGCCGAAGGTCAGCGCGATCGCGCGATCCGAGGGCGCGGGCAAGGACGCGATCGCCTCGCGGAGCACGCCGTAGCGGCGGCGGAGCATCGTCGCGTGCGCGTGCGCGATGGCGGCGCGCGCCGCGTCGTCGCCGCCGAGGTGCGGCGCGAGGTCCGCGCGGAGCACGCGCGCCCACTCGGCCGTGCCCTCGGCGACGAACCACCAGAGGAGGCGCGACGGGAGCAGCTCGCGCGCGAACGCGGCGCGGACGAGGCCGTCGACGAGCGTCGGCGTCACGGCTCGGCCATCGGATCGACGTGGCGCGGCGGACGCTTGGCAGCGGTCGTCGCGGGTGCGGGCTTCGCGTGCGCAGGCCCGCCGTGCGTCGAGCGGGCGGGCTTGTCGGCGGCGGCCGCGCTGGCTGCGGGCGCCGCGGTGACGCTCGCGATGGCGCTCGCGGTCGCGCTCGGCGCCGAGGTCGCAGCGCTCGCCGGGCTCGAGCTCGGGGCGATCACCGGCGCGCTCGACGCCGCCGTCGCGAGCGCCTCCGTCGTCGGCACGCCGTCGGCCGTGGCCGCTTCGCGCGCGACCGTGCGGAGCGCGAACACGGTGAAGCCGATCCCCACGAGGCCGATGACGCCGAACGCCGCGAGCGCGACGCCGGCGAGCGAGCCCTTCTTCGAGGCGCGCGCGGCCGTGCGCTGCCAGCTCGAGTCGGTGGAGTGCGCGGGCG
>DASYCF010000523.1:0-3347 GCA_036500365.1 Byssovorax sp. | reverse complement strand
GCGGCAGGCCGGCGGCGCCGGACTGCGTGACGAGCGCCGACAGGAGCTCGCCGTCCTGGTGATCGAGGACGATGAACACCTCGCCGTCGTTCACGCCGACGTCGACGACGTGCGCGATGTTCGGCGCTCGCAGCGCCTGCGCGCGCGTCGCCTCGCCGACGAGGGCCTCGACCAGCTCCGTCTTCTTGATGACGTGGCGGTGGACGCGGAGGATGTCGACGAGCTTGCCGTCGGCGCCGCGGCCGACCCAGCTCGAGGCCACGCCGCTCCCCGCCTGTTCCTTCAGGAGCTCGTACTTGCCGAGCCTCGTCGATGCTGCGGCCGGCCGCTCCGTGCCCATGGGGGAGGGATGGTACAGCCCGCCGCCAGCCGGATCCAGGATTACGCCGATTGTTCTCGTGGGGCGGGAACGCGCACCATGGCCGCCGCGCCCGATCCGGATAGCATCCGCGCCGATGTCGGCGACCTGCCCTTCACGCCCGCGCCTCGCGGATCACGTGCAAGCGCGCGGTCACTGGGTCGACGGCGCGTTCAGCGTCATCCTCCACGACGCCGAGCGCGGCGGCGTGCTCGCGATCGGCGCGCGCGAGTGGGCGATCCTGCTCGCCGCGGACGGGACGCGTGATCTGGCCGGCGTACGGCGCGCTGCGGATCGCGACGGCGTGCGCGCGGACGCCGCCTCGATCGCCGCGTTCTTCGAACGGCTCGCCGCCCACGGGCTCGTCGACGACGACGCGGCGGAGGACGCTCGGCCCGCGCCGAGCGCGAGCAGCGGCCTACGCGACACGGCCGCGCGCCCGATCCTGGCGATGCCAGACTTTACCCTGCGATGCGACGGCCGCGGGGCGTGCTGCAGGAACTACACGACGGTGCTCTTCTCGAGCCTCGAGTCGGCGCGCGCGCGCGTCCTCCTGCCCGACGTGCTCGACGCGGGGGCGCGGGCCGAGCTCGCCTTCTTCCCCGAGCGCGGCGGTGACGCGCGGCGAGGCCTCGCCGTCGTGCAGGTCGACGGCGCGTGCGCGTACCTCGCGTCGAACGGTCGTTGCTCGATCCACGCCGTCGCGGGCGAGGCGGCGAAGCCGCTCGGCTGCCGCACGTTCCCAGCGCAGTTCATCGACGACGGCGAGCATCTGCGCGTCGGCCCGAGCGTCGAGTGCGCGTGCATCCTCGCGAGCGCCGCGGGCGAGCTCGCCGGCGCGTCGTCGCTCCTCGACCCGAGCTTGGCGCGGCGTGGCGACCTCGACCCCGCGATCCACGTGACGGACCTCGGGCCGGTCCACGTCGCGTGCGAGGGTCGGGTCGAGACGCTCGAGGCGCTGCGCGCGTGGACCAGGGTGCTCGAGGGCGCGCCGCCTCCGCGCGACGCGGCCGCCGCGGCGTGGGCCCTCGCGGCCGCGATCCGCGAGCACGGGCTTGATCCCGATCACGCGCGCGCGGCGCTCCGTGACCCGCCGCCGATCGACGCGATCGCGATCGTGCCCGCGCTCGTCGCGCTCGCCATCCGCGCGACCGAGAAGGCCGAGGAGGACGCGACGTGGCGCTCGTCGAAGGATCTGGCGCGCGCGTCGTGCGCGCTGCTCGCGGCGTCGTGTGGGGATCTCCTCGACGGCGGGCTCGGCGCCGCGCTCGCGCCGCCCGAGGATCCCACGCGCGAGGCGTTCGCCCTGCGCGCGACGGCGTTCGCGCACGGCTTCGCGACGAGCCCGCCGATCGACGCCGCGCTCGAGGATTTCGCCGTGCGCCTCGTCGCCGCGCGGGCGGTCGGGGCTCGCCTCGCCCGGGCGCCGCACCACGAGTCGCTGCGCGAGCCGATCGCCGTCGTGTGGGCGCTCGTGCGGGCGCACGGCGTCGCGAGCTACCGGCTGCGCATCGCCGAGCCTTGACGACGCGCGCGCCCGCGCCTCTGCTCCCGCGCATGTCGGATCCGGTCTCCAGGTCGTTGTTCGAGCGCGCGCGGGCCGCGCTGCCGGGCGGCGTGAACAGCCCCGTCCGCGCGTTCCGCGCCGTCGGCGGCGAGCCCGTGTTCATCGCGCGGGCGAAGGGCGCGCACCTCTACGGGGCCGACGGCGCCGAGTACCTCGACTACGTCGGCTCGTGGGGCCCGGCGATCCTCGGCCACGCCGAGCCGAGCGTCGTGCGCGCCGTGCAGCAGGCGGCCGAGGGCGGGCTCTCGTTCGGCGCGCCCACCGAGCTCGAGGTCCGCTTCGCCGAGGCGATCAAGGCGATCTACCCGTCGATCGACAAACTCCGCTGCACGTCGAGCGGCACCGAGGCGACGATGAGCGCGATCCGCGCCGCGCGCGGCTTCACGAAGCGCGACGTCGTCGTGAAGTTCGAGGGCTGCTACCACGGCCACGCCGATCACCTCCTCGTGAAGGCCGGCAGCGGCCTCGCGACGTTCGGCGTGCCCGACTCGGCCGGCGTGCCCGAGGGCACCGCGAAGACGACGCTCACGCTCCCGTTCAACGACGCCGGCGCGCTCGCGCGCGCGTTCTCCGAGCGCGGCCAGGAGATCGCGTGCGTCATCGTCGAGCCGGTCGTCGGCAACATGGGCTGCGTGCCGCCCGAGCCGGGCTTCCTCGCCGCGATCATCGACCTGTGCAAGGCGCACGGCGCCGTGTCGATCTTCGACGAGGTGATGACCGGCTGCCGGCTCGCGAAGGGCGGCGCGCAGCAGCGCTTCGGCCTGACGCCGGACATGACGGCGCTCGGCAAGATCGTCGGCGGCGGCATGCCGCTCGCGGTGTACGGCGGTCGCGCGCCGATCCTCGACGTGGTCGCGCCGCTCGGGCCCGTCTACCAGGCGGGCACGCTGAGCGGGAACCCGGTCGCGGTCTCGGCCGGCCTCGCGACGCTCGCGCTCCTCGACGACGCGCTCTACGCGAAGCTCGAGGCCCTCGGCGCGCGCCTCGAGGCGGGCCTCGGCGACGCGGCGAAGAAGGCGGGCGTCGCGGCGCGCGTGCAGCGCGTCGGCTCGATGATCACGCTCTTCTTCCACGACGGCCCGGTCAAGAGCTGGGACGACGCTGCGAAGAGCGACACGAAGCGCTTCGCGAGCTGGCACCAGGGCATGCTCGCGCGCGGCGTCTACTGGCCGCCGTCGCAGTTCGAGGCCGCGTTCCTCGGCGGCGCGCACACCGAGGCCGACGTCGATCGCACCGTCGCCGCCGCGGCCGAGGCGCTCGGCGCGTGAGCTAGAACGAGCCCGCGACGCCGACGCCGCGCGGGCTCACGTAAGGCGTGATCGCGCCCGTCGCCGCGTCGCCCGCCGCGTACGTCTTGCGTGGCAGCACGAAGAAGAGGACGGCGCCCGTCGCGACGAACGCGCCGCCGACGACGAACGCGGC
>DASYCF010000522.1:0-1969 GCA_036500365.1 Byssovorax sp. | reverse complement strand
CCTCGTCGTGGCCCGACTCGCCCTCGGCCTTGTCCCCGTCGGGCTCGTCCGCGTGCGCGCCCTCGCGCTCTCCGTCCTCGTCGTCGTGCTTCTCGGTGTCGGCCACGCGGCGACTCTAGTCGCGGCGTGCGCGGCGTCAATTCACGAAGGCGGGGCGCAGATCGCCCCGATGACGGACGACGAGCGCGGCGCGCGCGTCGCGTCGAGGCTCGAGCACTGCGCCGCATGGGCTGACGCGCCTCAGCGCGTCGGCGCGAGGTCGTCCGCGAGCGGCACGAGTGCGCACGCCGTCACCTCGACGTTCTGCGTCGCGTAGACGACGAAGTCGCCGTAAGCGCCCGCCTTGATCTTCGCGGCGGCGGGCAGCGTCGCGAACGCCTCGATCGGCGCACCCGGGGGCACGGTGAGCGTGACGGACGACCTCGCGTCGACGTCGGGCGCCGAGCGAGGCACGAGCGAGTCGTGATCGCTCTTCGTCGGCGGCGGCCCGGCGCGCCTGCCGAAGCGCACCTCGCCCGCCGCGCCGTCGGTCGTGCGCGCGCGGCAGATGACGCGGACGCCCTTGCCGTTGCCGCCGGGCGGGACGACGACGCCGATGGCGACGCCGCTCTTCGCGAACGCCTTGAGCCGCCGGAGCTCGCGCTCGCGCGGGCCGCCGATCAAGTCCACGATCTTCGCCTGCTGCGCGAGGGCGAGGCCGTCGGTCATCGGGTCCGGGACGCCGAGCCAGCGCACGAGCGGATCGCGGAGCTCGGGGCCGCCGCCGAGCTTGACGAGGGCGCGCGCGAGCTCGACGCGGGTCGTCGCGAGGCGCTCGCGCTTCAGGCGATCTGCGAGCGACGGCCGCGCGACCTCCTCGCCGATGAGGGCGAGCGCGCGCGCGACGTCGATCCGCACGCGCTCGTCGGCGAGGCCCGCGATCAGCGTCGGCACGGCGTTCTTCGACTTGATGCGGCCGAGCGCCGCGGCGATTTGGCGCGCGCGCTCGAGCTCGATCGGCACCGCGGGATCGGCGTGCTTGTCGGTCGGGTACGCGCGGCGCCACCACGCGACGAGCGTCTCCTCGCCGCGGTCGTCGCCGGCCTCCGCGAGCGCGAGCGCGGCGAGCCTGCGCCAGCCGAGCTCGGGATCGTGGAGCAGGTCGCGGGCGCGCGGCGCGCCCTCGCCCATCCGCGTGAGCGCGAGCGCGCACCAGCGCTTGGCCTCGTCGTCCTCCTCGTGCGTGAGCGCGCGGCGCAGGGCGGCGGCGGTCTCCTTGCGCGCGCGCTCGAACAGCACCTCGGCGGCCTTGCGCCGGATCACGACGTCGGCGTCGTCGAGCAGCTGCGACACCTCCTCGGCGGCGTCGCCGTCGCCCGCGAGGCCGCGGCGGAGGGCGTCGGGCCAGCCGTTCTCGCCCGCGCCCTGCCCTGCCTTCTCGTAGCGGCCGTGCGAAGCCTCGAGCGCGCGCAGCTCGGCGCGCAGCGCGCCGACGTCCACCGGGCGCGCCGCGCTCACGTCGACGCGCTCCTCGGGATCGCTCGACACGTCGTAGAGGGCGCAGCCTCCGCTCGCGCGCGCGCACACGAGCCGCTCGGCGCCCTCCGCGACCAGCGTCTCCCGGTCGGTCTCGGCGAAGGCGAAGCCCGCCTGATGATCGGGCGCGGTGCCCGCGAGCAGCGGACCGAGGTCGGCGCCGCGTACGCGCGCGGGCCGCGGGACGTCGAGCGCGGCGAGCACGGTCGGCAGCACGTCGACGAGGCCGACCGGCGCAGCGACGTGACGAGGCGTGAGGGCGCCGGGCGCGTTGACGACGAGCGGCACGCGCACCTGCTCGTCGAACACGCTCGCGCCGTGGTAGCGGCCGCCGTGCTCGCCGAACTCCTCGCCGTGATCCGCCGCCACGATGAGCAGCGCCGCGGGACGGGTGCGCCGCAGGTATTCGTACAGGAGCTTGAGCTGGTCGTCGACGAAGCGGACCTCGCCGTCG
>DASYCF010000521.1:0-8852 GCA_036500365.1 Byssovorax sp. | reverse complement strand
AGCGACCGCGCGCGCGACCGCTCGAGCTGCCGCGGCACGCGGATGCGCACGGCCTTCTCGACGACGCGCCCGCGCGCGTCGCGCTTCTTCAGCGTGTCCTTGAAGAGCAGCCGCCCGTCGTGCTCGATCGCCTCGAGCTCCTCCCACGTGCGTCCCTCCAGCCACGCGAGCATCCCGCCGCCGTCGACGTCCGTCACGTGTCCACCACCTCTCCGATGAACTCGACCGTCTGCTTGATCGCGTCGGCGCTGCGGAAGGCCTTCGCGAAGGTGTCGTCGGAGCTCGAGCTGAAGAAGCACGTCACGGCGAAGGCGATGCGCCGGACGTTCCAGGACCTCGCGCGCGCCGCCGAGGTCAAGGACATCGTGACGCGCGCGATCTCGGGCCACGCGACGGAGACGATGCAGCATCACTACTCGACCGTCGGCGCGGAGGAGAAGCAGGAGGCGATCGCCAAGGTCATCGAGCTCGCGCGCGTCCGGAGGGCGCTCGACGAGGGCGGTATGCATCGCGGTATGCAGCCCCAAAACAAGCAAAAGGCCGGTCGGAGCTGAGCTCCACCGGCCTCGGAATCTCTTCGCTTTTTGTAGGCGCGATTGGTTTCGAACCAACGACCCCTACCGTGTCAAGGTAGTGCTCTACCACTGAGCTACGCGCCTTCAGCAGCAGGCACGCAAGTACCGCGCGGGCGACGGAGCTGTCAAGCGCGGCGAGGCGGCGTGGGCCTTGACCCCTGCCCCTCCGTGCGCGACGACGCGCGCCGATGAACATGCGCGATGTCGTGGCCTCGTTGGCGGCGCTCGAGCCGGGCGCGTCGGACCATCTGTTCGCCGCCGCGCTCGCCGACGGCGCCGGGGCGGCGTCCCCGCGCGCCGCGGTCGCGGGCGCGATCGACGCGGCGAAGCGGGGGGCGCGCGCGTCGGTGCTCCTGCGCTCGAGCGAGCTCGTGGAGGCCGCGGGCGCCATCGCCGCCGCGGCGCGCGCGCGCGCGTCGATCGTGGTGCACGTCGTGTCCCCCGAGGGCGCCGGCGTCGGCCGCGGCGACATCGCGGCGGCGCTCGACCTCGGCGCGACGGTGCTCGTCACGTGGGACGCGGACGACGCGATCGGCGTCGCGCTCGCGGCGCGTCGCACGGCGGAGGACAGCGAGACCCCTGTCGTGCACGTGCTCGACCTCGCGGCGTCGAGCGGCGCGCTCGCCGCACCGGCGACCGACGCCGCGTCGCGCTTCCTCGGCCCGGCGCGCGCGGGAGCGAACGCGCCCGCGTCGGACGTCGAGGCGAAGCGCGCCGAGCGCGGGTTCGCTAGCCGGGTGCCGTTCGCGCTCGCCGCCGCGCTGCGCGGCGTCGGCGAGGTCACCGGCAAGCCGCTCGCGCCGCTCGAGCGCTTCCAGACGACGGACGCCGACGAGGTGCTCGTCGCCGTGGGCTCCGCGTTCCCGGCCGCGCGCGCCGCCGCCGAGGAGCTCCGCGCGAGGGGTCGCCGCGCCGGCGCGCTCGGCGTGCGCGCGCTGCGCCCGTTCTTCGCCGCCGAGATCGTGAAGACGCTCGCCCGCGCCAAGGCCGTCGGCGTCCTCGAGCCGCTCGACGTCGCGCTCGCGCCGTGCGGACCGGTCGCGGGCATGCTGAAGGGCGCGTTCGCCGACGCCATCACCTGGGCGCCTGGCTTCCCTGGCGTCGGGCACGTGCCGCCGATCGTGTCGGCGGGCCTCGCGACGGTCGACGGCGCGGCGCCGCTCACCGCAGCCCGCCGCGTGTTCGAGGAGATCGCGCACAAGGACCGCGCGCAGCGCGCGCTCGTCCTCGGCGCGGACGAGCCCTGAGCTTCACTCGAACGACATGATCACGTCGCGCTCCGCTCGCGGGTGCGTCGCTCGAACTTAACTCGAAGCCCCGAAGCTCCGCGCCGCTGAACGACCCCGAGCGAACGCGCCATCGCGCGGCTCACATCAAGGAGATCCTCGCATGCGCAGCCCCGTCGCAGTCGCCGTGATCGCAGCTGGCCTCGCGTCCGCCCACGTCGTCTTTGCCCAGGCCGTCGCGCCGGGGCCTGCCCCCGCGCAGCCGCCGCCGCCTCCGCCGCCGCCCGGCGCGCCCGCGCAGGTGGAGGTCGTCGTCGCCGCGCCGCCGCCGTTCTCGCCGGCGCCGAGCGCGTATGCGGGGCCGCCGCTCGCGGGCTACCACGGCGGCGCGTTCTACCTGCGCGACGAGCACGACAACTTCCGCCTGTACCTGCAAGGGCGCGCGCAGATCGACGCGTACACGTACTTCGGCCCCGGCGTTTCGGACTCGACGCTCAAGCCGACGATGCTGCTCCGGCGCGTGCGGCCCGAGCTCTCCGGCGAGGTGCTCGGGCAGTGGCAGTGGATGCTCGCGGGCGACTTCGGGACGACGAGCGTCGACAACTCGAAGGGCACGACCGAGACGACCACGTCGAGCCCGGGCTCCGCGCCGACGGCGACGAGCGGCAAGTACGCCTCGGCGCAGACGCCCTCGATCAAGGCGGCGCCGACCGACGTGTTCATGAACTGGCACCCGAGGATCCCCGTCCCGATCAACGTGCAGTTCGGCCAGTTCGACGCGCCGTTCACGCAAGAGAACAGGACGAGCGACAAATACATCCCGTTCATGGAGCGCTCGCTTGCGGTGCGCGACCTCGGCGAGCCGAACAACAAAGAGATCGGCTTCATGGCGTGGGGCGAGACGTCGAAGCGGCACGTCGCGTATGCGCTCGGCGCCTTCCTCGGCGACGGCCAGAACCGGCTCAACGTCGACTCGCGCCTCGACTTCATGGGCCGCGTGTTCGCGCACCCGCTCGCGACGACGGACTCGCCGGTGAAGAACCTCCAGATCGGCGCGAGCCTCCACGTGGGCGACCGCGATCCGAGGTCGGTCAACTACGACGCGCCGTCGTTCACGACGCAGGGCAATTTCGCGTTCTGGTCGCCGACCTACGGCGGGACGAAGGGCACGACGCACGTCATCCCCGAGGGCCAGCAGAACGGCGTCGCCGGCGAGCTCCGCGTGCCCGTGTCGATCTTCGACCTCACGAGCGAGCTCGTCTACGTGAGCAACGGCACGCGCGAGGCGATCGAGGGCTACCAGGCCACGAACACGGAGCGCTTCGGCGCGATGCGCGCTTACGCGTACTACGTGGAGCTCGGCGTGTGGCCGTTCGGCAACCGCGACGTCAACGGGCAGCCCGGCTACGAGAACCCGACGCACGTCGAACTCGACAAGCCGGACGACGACCCCGCGCAGGCGCTCCAGGTGCTGCTCAAGTGGGAGCAGCTCCACGCGAGGTACCAGAGCGCGGTGCGCGGCGGCGACGCCGACCCGAAGGGCATCGACGGCGACATCAAGGTGAACGTCATCGAGCTCGGCGCGAACTACTGGGCGACGAAGCACGTCCGGCTCACGGTCAACTACGCGTTCGACATGTTCCCCGGCTCCGAGCCCTCGAGCCAGACGACGCCCACGAGCCCGCCGCAGACGATCTCGCAGCGCGCGGTCGCGCCCGGCAACACGCTGAGCACGGGCGTCAACGACAGCGCCCGCGACAGCGCGCACGCCCTCCACGAGCTGCTCTTCCGCGTCGCCGTCGCGTTCTAGGAGCGCGCTACTTCAGCTCGACCCAGACGCTCTTCGTTTGCGTGAGCTCGTCGAGGACGGCGCGGCCGTTCTCGCGGCCGAACCCGCTCTGCTTCACGCCGCCGTAGGGGCTCGCGGCGTCGAAGCGGTTGTACGTGTTGATCCACACGGTGCCGGCGCGGAGGCGCGCGGCCAGCGCGTGCGCCTTGCCCACGTCGCGCGTCCACACGCCCGCGGCGAGGCCGAACTCGGTCGCGTCGGCGAGGCGCACGGCGTCGTCGACGCTCGCGAACGGGATGACGGAGAGCACCGGGCCGAAGATCTCCTCGCGCGCGATCGCCATGCGCTCGTCGACGCCGGAGAACACGGTCGCGTCGACGAAGTAGCCCTTGTCGTCGCGCGCGCCGCCCGCCTCGCGCTTGGCGCCGTCGCCGTCGCCCTTCGCGATGTAGCCCTTCACCTTGTCGAAGTGCGCGCGCGACACGAGCGGGCCCATCTGCGCCTTTTCGTCGAGCGGGTCGGCCGCGACGAATTTCTTCGCGCCGGCGGCGACGATCTCGAGCACCTGATCGTGCACCTTCTCCTCGACGAGCAGGCGCGAGCCCGCGGTGCAGAGCTCGCCCGAGTTGTAGAACGCGGCGAGCACGGCGGCCTTCGCGGCGACCGGCACGTCGGCGTCGGCGAAGATCAGGTTGGGGCTCTTTCCACCGAGCTCGAGCGACACGCGCTTCAACGTGCTGGCGGCGGCGCGCATGACGAGCTTGCCCGTCTCGGTGCCGCCGGTGAACGAGATCTTCGCGACGCCCGGGTGCTCGACGAGCGCGGCGCCCGCCTCCTCGCCGACGCCCGTGATCACGTTGACGACGCCCTTCGGGAGGCCCGCCTCGACGAGGATCTTCGCGAGCGCGATCGACGTGAGGCTCGCCTCCTCCGGCGGCTTGAGCACGACGCAGTTGCCGGCGGCGAGGGCGGGCGCGAGCTTCCGCGCGGCGAGGAGCAGCGGGAAGTTCCACGGGATGATCGCGCCGACGACGCCGAGCGGCTCCTTCAGCGTGTAGTTCAGGAACGGCCCGCGCACGGGGATCGTCTCGCCGTGGAGCTTCGTCGCCCAGCCGGCGAAATAGAAGAACGTGTCGGCCGTGCGCGGCACGTCGATGAGCCGCGCGTTCGAGATGGGTTTGCCCGTGTCGATCGCCTCGAGCCGCGCGAGCGCTTCGCCCTGCGCGAGGATGAGCTCGCCCGCCTTCCAGAGGATCTTCGCCTTGTCGTTCGGGTCGAGCCCCGCCCAGGCGGCGAAGGCCTTCGCGGCCGACGCGACGGCGGCGTCGACGTCCTCCTTACGACCGCGGGCGAGCGTCGTCAGCGCCTCGCCGGTGGCCGGGTTCTCGGTCGCGATCGTCTCGCCCGAGAGCGCGTCGCGGGCGTCGCCGTTGATGAAGAGCCTCTGCGCGGGGATCGTCATCCAGGCGTCGTAACGGCCGCCACGGCCAGGGTCAAACGCGGAGCGGCGTCAGCGCTTCGAGACGAACTGGAAGACGACCTCGTTCTGGCGGACGAGGCCGAGGTTGTCGCGGGCGATGCGCTCGACGGCGGTCGGGTCGTCGCGGAGGCGCGCGACCTCGCCGCGGAGCGCGTCGATCTCGCGCGTCGCCTCGGCGTTCTCGTCGTTCACGTCGGCGAGCTCCTTCTCGAGCGAGCGCAGGCGCGGCAGGCCTTGCGGCGAGAAGATGAGCACGGGCGCGCCGACGACGGCCATGACCAGCACGCCGATGGGCAGCACGCGCTCGACGAAGCGGACGCCGCGGCCCGCGGGCCTCTCGCCTGGATCGCTCACACGAAGCGCGTCGCACGCGTCCGTCCGCCAGGCCAAGTTTTCGGCGACGCCCTGATCGCGGCCACGCGCTGCGCCGGCCTTTCCACGACCGCGCCGCCGCGCTACGCCGAAGGCGTGAAGCGAAGCCAGCCTCGGGGAGGCAGCGCGCGCACCGCGCTGCTGTCGTTCGTCATCGTCGCCGGGATCGCGGTCGCCGCGATCGTCGGCGCCGCCGGCTGCTCGTCCGACGGCGGCACGTGCACGCCCGGCAAGCAGAGCACGTGCGGCTGCCCCGACGGCACGAAGAGCTCGCAGGTGTGCAAAGACGACGGCAGCGGCTTCGGCCCTTGCCTCGCGTGCCCCACCACGAGGGGCGGCTCGAGCGGCTGCGCCTCGTACTGCGACATGTGCCTGTCGCAGGTCAACTGCACCGCGGAGTGCCAGGACCAAGGCAACTGCGGCGGCGCCTGGGACGCCGTCGCGGCGTGCGCGAATGCCGAGGGCTGCGGGAGCGTGACGTGCGCGAGCGCGAACGAGGCGCTCGCGCAGTGCCTCGGCTCCACGGGGACGAGCGCCACCGGGCCTTCCACGGGCTCGGGCGGCGAGCAGAAGCTGAGCTGCGACGCGCACCAAGGCGGCACCGAGTTCTGCTTCGAGGAGCTCCACCTCAGCGCGAGCGACGCGTCGACGTTCGAGCAGACGTGCAACATGCAAATCCACGGGAGCATCGGGGCGCAGTGCCCCACGCAAGGGCTCGTCGGCTGCTGCACCAGCACGTCGAGCGGCGTCACCTCCGTCGCCTGTTACTACTCGGGCAGCGAGACCTCGAACCAGCAATCCTGCCAGTCCAACAACGGCAGCTGGAGCCACGCTCCGTAGCCGCCGTCCGTCGTGCGCGAGGTCGCTCGGCAGCGCGCCAATGGAACGCGGCGCCTGGGATGAGCGCCGCGTGCTCGTCGCCGGGGCCGCACGTCAGATCCGCGCCAATCCATTCGACGCGCCGCGCACGCGGGCCGCCGCTGCGTCCGAGCCTTTGGACCCGCCGCACGCTGCGGCCGCGAGCGCGAAGACGACGACGACGCCGAGCCGAGGAGGGAGGTGCGCATGACCGCCGATGGGTTCCGGCCCGCGCCCCGCCATTCACGGCGCCCTGTCGGATCCCCGTCTGTAGGCGTCAGCCGCCGGCCCCTGAATCCGCGTGACGCGCGTGTGGGCCCACCCACCATCGACCGTCACGCGCAGCGACCGGACGTGGGCTCTCTGATCCGGGCTATCGAACGGTGGTTGACCCATGAAGCTATCCATCCTCTGCAGCGCCGGCGCGGTCGTCCTGCTCGGCTGCGCTCCCAACGTCCTCGAGGAGCGTACGCGACCTGGCTTGCCACGAGCCCGTGCCGCTCCTTCGGCCTTGACAGCGCGCCATCCCCTCACCTCGACGCTCTCCCTCTGCTGCTCTTCATTCGACGCCGGCCCCTCCACGCCGCGCACCCATGAAACCTGTCGGAGAGCCATCATTCACCCCAGCTGATGGTGGGAAGGCCCTCGCCGGGCCGTGCGAGCAGGTAGCCCTGCAGCAAGTCGCACCCTAGGTCGACGACGCAGTCGCGCTCGCCGGCGGTCTCGATGCCTTCGGCCACCACCAGGGCGCCGAGGTCCCGACAGACCGAGCACACCGATTTCACGAGCGCCGCCTTCGTTGGAGTCGTCTCGACGTTTCGGACGAGGGTCATGTCCAGCTTGACCACTTCGGGCTCGAGCAGCGCGAAGCTCGTGAGTCCTGCGTACCCGGCACCCAGGTCGTCGATGGCGATGCGGAAGCCGATCTCACGGAGCCGTGCGACATGCCTTTCGACCGTCGCCGAGTCCAGCTTGGCCCGCTCGGTGAGCTCGAGCACCACGCGGCCGGCGACGCGGACCAGCGGTGAGTCGGGATCGACCATGGCCTCGTCGGCGAGGTCGGCCGAGTGGAGGTTGACGAACAGGAGTGCGGACGGCGAGGCTAGAGGCAAGGCCTTCGGCGCGAGATCGCGCACGCGCCGACCGACGTCGTAGAGCCGCCCCAACCGCTCGGCCGCGTCAAGGATGGCCCCAGGATGTGGCAGCGCAGGCTCGTTGCTCCGCATGAGCGCCTCGTAGCCGTATACCGACCTGTCCGAGGCGCGGACGATGGGCTGGTAGGCCATCCACAGGTTCTGGAGCGCGCTGCTCAGCGACTGCTCGAGCCCGGTGAGGTCTCCCGCGCGGGGCAAGGTCGACCCGAGGATGTCCATCGCCGCGCGTTTGGCGACGGCCAGCTGACGCAGGCGCTCGGCGCGCCTGACCGTGAGCACGAGTCGGGCGTTGTCGACCGGTTTGCTCAAGTAGTTGAGGGCGCCGTGACGCTTGGCCTCGGCAGCGGCGGCGGCGCTCGGCGCGCCCGTCAGCAAGATGACCGGCACCTCGAGGTCGCGATCGCGGATCGATCGCAGGAGCTCGAGCCCCGACATCCTCGGCATCGACACGTCGCTCACCACCACGTCGAACGTGCTCGCGGCCATCTTGGCGAACGCGTCGCGCCCGTCGACCGCCTCGACGACCTCGAAACCTTCGGCGCCGAGGACGCGGGCCGACATTCGGCGGACCTTCGCGTCGTCCTCCACCAGGAGCACGCGGGGACGTGTCTTGCGGACGCCACCGACATCACGGGGTCCGGGCAGCGCGTCGTTCATGGGAAAACCTCGATGGGAAAAACTACGGATCAGCGAACGTACCACGGTCGAGACAGCGCGCTTGGCGCATCGTCGACGAAAGATGAAGACGGGTGTCTTGCGTCGGAGCGACGCGCCGGTCCCGACCGTCGGCTGCGGTGGCACAATTGAAGTCAAGTGAGAATTGCGTTGTGTGCAAGTGCGAGAGAGCGTACGCTCGGGCGAGCTCCCTGCCTCGAGGGACGTGAAGGGGGACACATGTCGATCGTGACGAGCGGTCCGATGCGGACGCCGGCGCCGAGCGTTAACCTCGACCTCGACGCCGCCGTGCACGCGTCCGAAGAGCGCTTCCGCCAGCTGGTCGAGGCGCTAAAGGACTACGCCATCTACATGCTCGACCGCGACGGGCGCGTGTCGACTTGGAACGCTGGTGCGCAGGCGATCAAGGGGTATTCGGCCGACGAGATCGTGGGCCAGCACGTCTCGACCTTCTACTCGGCAGAGGATCGTCGGCTGGGCAAACCCGAAGAGGAGCTCGCGATCGCCGCCCGGACGGGCCGCTTCGAGGAAGAGGGGTGGCGCGTGCGCAAGGATGGCACGGCGTTCTGGGCCAACGTCCTCGTCCGGGCGATCCCCGACGCGTCTGGCGCCGTGGTCGGCTTTGCCAAGGTGACGCGCGATCTCACCGAGCGGCGCAACGCGCAGGAGACGTCCCTCCACGACAGCGCCGAGCGCCGCCGCAAGGGGTTCGAGGACGTGGTG
>DASYCF010000520.1:0-4306 GCA_036500365.1 Byssovorax sp. | reverse complement strand
GTCGGCGCGGCGTGGGCGGCGAAGATCAAGAAGGATCCCATCGTCGCGATCGGCTTCTCGGGCGACGGCGCGACGAGCGAGCCCGACTTCCACAACGCGATGAACTTCGCGGCGGTGTTCAAGGTGCCGTGCGTGATCATCTGCCAGAACAACCACTGGGCGATCAGCGTGCCCGGCTCGCGCCAGACCGCGTCGAAGACGTACGCGATGAAGGGCCGCGCCTACGGCGTGCCGAGCGTGCGCGTCGACGGCAACGATCTCCTCGCCGTGTGGGGCGCCGTGCGCGACGCCGCGGCGAAGGCGCGTGCGGGCGGCGGGCCAACGTTCATCGAGGCGCTGACGTACCGCATCGGCGCGCACTCGACGAGCGACGACCCGACGCGCTACCGCGCCCAGTCCGAGGTCGACGCGTGGCTCTTGAAGGATCCGCTGTCGCGCCTGCGCAAGCACCTCGTCAAGAAGGGCCTCGTCGACGACGCGAGCGACGCCGCGCTCGAGGCGGAGCTCAACGCCGAGATCGCGCGCGCGATCGCCGAGGTCGAGCCGATGGCGGCGCCCGCGCGCGACACGATCTTCGACGACGTGTACGCCGAGCTCCCGTGGCACCTTCGCGAGCAGCGCGACGAGCTCCGCCGCACGCCGCCCGCGAAGCCGCACGACGCCGCGAAGTAGCCCCTACCAGCGCCGAAACGTGAGGTGCGAGCCGCGCTCCGCGCTGCGGATCTCGCCGAACGCGCACCCGAACGCGTTGCAGCCGCCGAGCATGCCGGGCGCCTCCGTCGGCCACGGCGCGACGTGGAACGAGGCGCCGCCGTCGGTCGATTCATGCACCTCGGCGCCGTCGGTGAACAGCAGGTGATCGCCGTGCACGCCGACCGTCGACATCAGCCGCGTGGGCATCCTGACGTGCACGATCTGCCACGCGTCCTTCCCGGGGCGGAGGCGCGCGAGCGTCATCTCGCCGTCGTCGCGGCCCGACACGTCGCTGCTCAGATCGAAGGTGCCGTCGTCCTCGATCTCGAACTCGCCGCGCGCCGCCCGCGGGTCGGTGAAGACGGCGTTGTCGAAGGGCACGCGCGTGAGCGCGTCGCCGTCGGGCGCGAGCCGGAAGAGCGCGTACGCGAACTCGCGACCCTGCGCGGCGCAGATCTGGAGCAGCGTGATCTCGTCGGTCTTGGGGCGCGCGGCCGCGCCCCAGAAGCAGCTCGACCAGCCAGGCTCGGCGGGCGGCGGGAGGTCGACGTAGGTCCACGCGCCCGCCCGGTAGCGCGCGGCGCGCGGGCCGTTCGGCTGCTCGACCCAGCCGCGCTTGTCCATCTTGCCGGGCACCGCGAGGGCCTGCGTCTCGGCGACGACCGCGCCTCCGAGGAGCGGGAACGTGCCCTCGACCGTCGCGTCGCTGTCGCCCTTGCCCCAGACGTGCAGGCGCACCTTCGGGAGCACACCGTCGGCGTAGAGGAAGCGGCGCGCGACGAGGTTTCCGGCGTAGTAGCGCGCGACGCGGCCCGAGAGATCACCGGCGCTCGAAAACGGGAGCCACGTGCGCTCGCCCGTCGACGTCACCAGCGCGAGCGGCTCCTTGATCGACGCGTCCGCGTCGTCCTTGCGGACGAGCGCCACCCAGCCGTCGGCGGTGAGCGCGCCGATGACGGCGCTCGCGACGCGCTCCGGCCCGCGCTCCTTCGGCGCCGTGGACGCGGAGGTCGTCGCCGAGGCCGTCGCGCGCGACGTCACGGCGCTGGTGGGAGCCGACGTCGGCCGCGCTTCGTCGCGCTCCTTGCAGCCGGCGGCGAGGAGCGCGCACGCGACGACGATCGCGGCGGTTCGCATCGCCGCCTCGTAGTGAACGTGTGGCGCGTCGGCAACTCGCCGCGCGCGCGGCGCGTCGAGTCGGCTACCGTTCGCCGCATGCCCTTCGATCCCGAGCGCGCCGCGCGCGACGTCGCCGAGCTCGCGCCCGCGCTGCGCGAGGTCGCGACGAACATCCACGGGAGCCCCGAGCTCCGCTTTCAGGAGCAGAAGGCGGCCGCGTGGCTCGCCGAGGCGGTCGAGCGCGAGGGCGTGGCGGTCGAGCGCGCGCTCGCCGGCCTGCCGACGGCCTTCCGCGCCCGCGCCGGTCGCCCGGGCCGCGCGCGCGTCGCCATCCTCGCCGAGTACGACGCGCTGCCCGTGATCGGCCACGCATGCGGGCACAACCTCATCGCGGGCGGCGCGCTCGGCGCGTTCCTCGCGCTCGCGCGGCAGGCCGACGCGATCGGCGGCCAGGTCGAGCTCGTCGGCACGCCGGCCGAGGAGGGCGGCGGCGGCAAGATCCGCCTGCTCGAGCGCGGCGTCTTCGAGGGCGTCGACGCGGCGATCATGTTCCACCCGTTCGATCGCGATCTCACCGCGCACTTCACGCTCGCGAACAAGTGGGTCTCGATGACGTTTCGCGGCAAGGCGTCGCACGCGGCGCTCGCTCCGTGGGACGGCGCGAGCGCGCTCACCGCGTGCCTCGACACGTTCCGCCTCGTCGACGGGCAGCGCGTGCACTTCCGCGACGGCGTGCGCGTGCACGGCTTCATCAAGCACGGCGGCGACGCGGTGAACATCATCCCCGAGCGCGCCGAGGCCGAGTTCTCCGTGCGCGCGCGCACGCTCGCCGAGCTCGAGCGCGTGCAGGCGATCGTCGAGCGGTGCGCGCGCGGCGCCGCGATGGCGGGCGGCGTCGAGGTCGAGGTCGTCGCGAAGGAGGGCTACAAGAACCTCGTCACGAACCTGCCGCTCGCGCGGCGCATGGGCGACAAGCTCCGCGAGCTCGGGCGCGACGCCGCCGAGACCGACGACGACGTGGGCGCCGGCTCGACCGACATGGGCGACGTCTCGCACGCCGTCCCCTCGCTCCACGCCTGGCTCGCCATCTGCGACCGCGGCGCCGCGACGTGTCACCAGCAGGAGTTCGTGAAGTGCGCCGCGAGCGAGCGCGGGTTCGAGTCGATGGGCGTCGCCGCCGTCGCGATGGCGCGCCTCGCCGCCGACGTGCTCGCCGACGCGCGCTTCCGCGGCGAGATCGCGGCGGCGTTCGCTGCGCGGTGAGCGCTACGGCGCGGCGGCGGTCGCGCCGCGGCACGGGATCATGACGGACACGCCCTCGCCGACCCACGAGGGGAACGAACGCGCCGCGATCGGCGCGCGATCGGCGAGGCGCACGTAGCGGAAGCCACACGGCACGACGAGCCACGCGCCCGCGTCGCCGACGATCACGCCGTTCGCGTAGACGGCGCGGGTCGTCGGCCCGTCGACGAACAGGTAGCCCTTGTCGGACGTGAGGCGGCTCGCGTCGGGGACGGGCGGCCGCGTCGCCACCGCGGCGGAGGCGCTGGCGCTCGCCGGAGCCGCCGCGTCAGCGAGCGCCGACGGCGCGGGCGCCGAATCCGCCGTGGAAGAAGGGCGCCCGGTCGACGGCGCCGCCGAGGCCGACGCGCGGTCGATCTCGCGCGCGGCGACGACGATGGCGGACGCGGCGGGCGAAGGATCCGGGGCGCGACCGCGCAGGGCGCTCCCCACCGCGACGACGGCGGCGACGACCGCGAGCGACGCGGCGCCGACCACGATCGCGACGCTTCGACCGCGCGCGCGCGGCCCCCTCGGCGCGCGAAACGCCCGCCGCCGCCCACGCCGGGAGAGCGCGGCGGTCACGGACGCAGGCGCGATCGACCTCGGCGCGTCGTCGGGCGACTCGTCGAGCTCGTCTGCGACGTGCGCTTCGATCCGGGGCTCGCTCGACGCGGCCCCGCGCGACGCGCCGACGTGCGCGGCGATCGCTTCGTCCTCGCGCTCATCGGCGCTCGGTGGCGCGGTCGATCGCCGCTGCCGCAGGGCGTACGCGGCGTCGGTGAAGATCGCACCCTTCGCCGCCGGATCGACGCGGGGCTCGCGCGTGGCGAGCTCGAGCGCGCGGCCGATCGCGCTGTCGCCCTCCTCGTCGAGCGGCTCCTCGACGAGGCGGCGCGGGATCGGCTCGGATTCGGGTTCGGGCTCGGGCTCGGGCTCGGGCTCGGGCTCGGGTGCGGGCTCGGGCTCGGGCTCGGGCTCGGGTGCGGGCTCGGGCTCGGGCTCGGGTGCGGGCTCGGGTTCGGGTGCGGGCTCGGGCTCGGGCTCGGGCTCGGGTGCGGGCTCGGGCTCGGGTTCGGGCTCGGGCTCGGGCTCGGGCTCGGGCGCGGGCTCGGGCTCGGGCTCGGGCTCGGGCGCGGGCTCGGGTGCGGGCTCGGGTTCGGGTTCGGGAAGGGCAAGGTCGTCGCCCTCGAGGCCGATGTCGATCGGGGGC